>NZ_VMLH01000069.1:0-13846 GCF_013276595.1 Streptococcus sp. 10824 | reverse complement strand
CTAACAATGTTTTAGAAGTATATGTGTACTATTCTAGTTTCAATCTACTATACTTGCCAAAAGGTTTCGGCTCAATCTTTACCTTCCATGTCAAAGGTGGGGAGGCAGAAGCACGCAAGGTCATTGATCATTTAGAAATCTTCTCTGACCTTGCAAACGTAGCAGATGCTAAATCGCTTGTTGTTCATCCAGCAACAACTACTCACGGTCAATTGTCAGAAAAAGACCTAGAAGCAGCAGGAGTCACACCAAACCAAATTCGTTTGTCTATCGGACTTGAAAATGTAGATGATTTGATTGAAGACTTGCGCTTGGCCTTGGAAAAAATTTAAAGTAAAAGAAGATAAACAGTGGGTTTCGACTCGCTGTTTTTGATTTTTCCTCAGGCATGATATAATGGTTACAGAAGCCTAGAAAGAGGAACGTTATGAACGAAATCAAATGCCCCAACTGTGGGGAAGTCTTTACAGTAAATGAAAGTCAGTATGCCGAACTTTTGTCTCAAGTGAGAACGGTAGAGTTTGATAAGGAATTGCACGACCGGATGAAGCAGGAACTGGCCTTGGCTGAGCAAAAGGCCATGAATGAACAACAGTCTAAACTAGCTCAAAAAGACCAAGAAATTGCTCAATTACAGAGTCAAATCCAACACTTTGATACAGAAAAAGAATTGGCCAAGAAAGAGGTTGAACAGACAAGCAATCAGGCATTATTGGCTAAGGATAAGGAAGTACAGGCCTTGGAAAACCAATTGGCCACCTTGCGTTTGGAACATGAAAATCAACTACAGAAGACCCTTTCTGACCTAGAAAAAGAACGGGATCAGGTTAAAAACCAACTGCTTTTGCAGGAAAAGGAAAATGAATTATCTTTGGCTTCTGTTAAGCAAAACTACGAAGCCCAGCTCAAGGCAGCCAGTGAACAAGTCGAGTTTTATAAGAATTTCAAAGCTCAACAATCCACAAAAGCGATTGGGGAAAGCCTAGAACACTATGCGGAAAGTGAGTTTAACAAGGTACGTAGTTTTGCCTTCCCAAATGCTTACTTTGAGAAGGATAACAAGGTCTCTGCGCGTGGGTCTAAGGGTGACTTTATCTTCCGGGAGTGTGATGAAAATGGAGTAGAGATTATATCCATTATGTTTGAGATGAAAAATGAAGCTGACGGGACAGAGAAGAAGCACAAGAATGCAGATTTTTACAAGGAATTGGACAAGGACCGTCGGGAGAAGAACTGTGAATATGCGGTTTTGGTAACCATGCTTGAGGCCGATAATGATTACTTTAATACAGGGATTGTTGACGTCAGTCACGAGTATGAAAAGATGTATGTGGTCCGTCCTCAATTCTTTATTCAGTTGATTGGGCTCTTGCGTAATGCGGCGCTTAATTCTCTAAAATATAAGCAGGAGTTGGCCTTGGTTCGCGAACAAAATATTGACATTACACATTTTGAGGAAGATTTGGATGCCTTTAAACTAGCCTTTGCTAAGAACTATAATTCAGCTTCGACCAACTTTGGTAAAGCTATCGATGAAATCGACAAGGCCATCAAACGCATGGAAGAGGTTAAGAAGTTCCTAACCACATCCGAAAACCAACTCCGTCTAGCTAACAACAAATTGGAAGATGTCTCTGTTAAAAAATTGACCCGAAAAAATCCAACCATGAAAGCGAAGTTTGAAGCACTGAAGGGAGAGTGAGAAAGCAAAAATGAACGGTATTATCAACTTAAAAAAAGAAGCGGGCATGACCTCGCATGATGCGGTTTTTAAACTGCGTAAGATTTTGGGAACCAAGAAGATTGGTCATGGTGGGACCTTGGATCCGGATGTAGTGGGAGTTTTGCCCATTGCGGTTGGCAAGGCGACACGCATGGTCGAGTTTATGCAGGACGAGGGTAAGGTCTATGAGGGGGAAATAACTCTTGGCTATTCAACGACGACAGAGGATGCTAGTGGGGAAGTGGTCGCAGAGACACCTGTTTTATCGCACTTGGATGAAAAGCTTGTTGATAAAGCAATCGCTAGTTTGACTGGGCCTATTAGTCAGATTCCACCTATGTATTCGGCTGTCAAGGTCAATGGTCGCAAGCTCTATGAGTATGCACGTGCTGGTCAGGAAGTGGAGCGTCCAGAGCGTCAGGTGACCATTTATCAATTTGAGCGGACAAGTCCGATTTCTTATGAGGGAAATCTAGCACGTTTTACTTTTCGTGTGAAATGCAGTAAGGGGACTTACATCCGTACCTTGTCTGTTGACTTGGGAGTGAAGCTGGGTTATGCGGCTCATATGTCTTACCTGACACGAACAAGTGCTGCTGGCTTACAATTAGAAGACGCTCTTAGCTTGGAAGAAATTGCTGAAAGAGTAGAGGCTGGGCAATTAGATTTTCTCCATCCTTTAGAGATTGGGACAGGTGACCTTGTCAAAGTTTTCCTAAGTCCAGAAGAAGCTACAGAAGTTCGCTTTGGTCGTTTTATTGAGCTAGACCAAACGGACAAAGAACTGGCTGCCTTTGAAGATGATAAATTGTTAGCCATTCTAGAAAAACGAGGCAATCTCTATAAGCCAAGGAAGGTTTTTAGCTAGATCCTTTAGGAATAAAAATCGGGTGATAGATAACAATTGCTTGATAAAACCCCATACTAATAGTAGAATGGGGTTGGGAATTATAATATTCCAATTGTTGCGAGTTGTAGATACTTAAATAATCTATATAGAAATTTAGAGGTGTGAAATGAAGCAACTTAAAATTCTTTCAGATAAATATTTAGAGTCCATTACAGGTTCTGGTGGGAACTCAGGCCCAGGAGTATATTGTGTAGACGTTAAAGGTCGAGCAAAATGCAGTATCAATCCTGGAGAGTTTTGGGGGTACACGGGAAGTGTAATAGTCAATGGCTGGATTAATTATGGTCCATGGGCACCTAGACCAGGATTTGGTGTGATAATTCCATGATGCAAAATGAGTTTCGAGAAAGGGTGGAGCAACTTCTTCAACAAAAAGAAATAAATGAAAATAGTGAGTTGAGTCACCCGTTTCGTCTTGCTATACAAAATTTAGACAGAAATGAAAAATACCAATCGGTCATGGCCAATTTGAGTCAAGGGTTGTCGCTTTACCTCATGACGCATCATTACCAGGCACCTAAGTCTGTCATTGATTTTGGTTTATGGATTGCCAAAGCTCCTAGCCAGGAAAGAGGGAGATTGGCTTTCTTGCAAATGCTTGCTCAAACCCTACAGGGCTTTCGTTAAAACTATCGAACATCAGAGGGAAGACTCTGGTGTTTTTTGCTGATGAGACTATAAATTTTGTAAAAAATGTGATAGAATAGACGACGGATAAAATAACGGAGGATAGCATGCAAAATAGACCAATCATTATTGGAGTGACAGGTGGTTCTGGTGGTGGTAAAACCAGTGTTTCAAGAGCCATTTTATCGCATTTTCTTGATGAAAAGATTTCCATGATTGAGCATGATTCATACTACAAGGATCAGTCTCATTTGACCTTTGAAGAGCGTATCAAAACCAACTATGACCATCCATTTGCCTTTGATACAGACTTGATGATTGAGCAGATGAAGGAATTGTTGGCAGGGCGTCCGGTGGACATTCCGACTTATGACTATACTGAACATACACGGAGCAGCAAGACCTATCGTCAAGAGCCTCAAGATGTCTTTATCGTTGAGGGGATTTTGGTCTTGGAAGACAAGCGTTTGCGCGATTTGATGGATATCAAGATTTTTGTGGATACGGATGACGATGTGCGTATTATTCGTCGTATCAAGCGCGATATGGAAGAACGTGGCCGTAGCCTTGATAGCGTTATTGACCAGTATCTAGGTGTGGTTAAACCCATGTACCATCAGTTTATCGAGCCGACTAAGCGTTATGCTGATATCGTCATTCCTGAGGGAGTCAGCAATACAGTAGCTATCGACCTGTTGACGACCAAGATTGCTAAGATTTTGGAAGAAGCTCGAAATAGCAAATAAACAGAATTGGAGGCCTTGCCTCCTTTTTCTATTTTTCCCTCATAATGGTACATAAATGGAGATTTTTAGGCATATTTTTGGTATAATAATACCCATGAAAGAGCAAGAAAATGAATAGTAGGTGGAGATGGAAAAGTATTTATCGGTAACAACTTTGACCAAGTATCTGAAAATGAAATTCGATAAAGACCCATACTTGGAACGGGTCTATTTAACTGGTCAAGTTTCCAACTTTCGTAAACGACCTACTCACCAATATTTCTCCCTAAAAGATGACCATGCAGTTATTCAAGCGACCATCTGGTCTGGGGTTTATCAGAAATTAGGTTTCGACCTAGAAGAAGGAATGAAAATCAATGTGATTGGGCGTGTGCAGGTCTATGAACCAAGTGGTAGCTACTCCATCATCATTGAAAAGGCTGAGCCTGATGGGGTTGGGGCGCTTGCGATTCAGTTTGAACAACTCAAGAAAAAATTGACAGAAGAAGGCCTGTTTCAAGAACGCTTCAAGCAAGCTCTGCCCCAATTTTCTAAGAGAATTGGTGTGGTAACCAGTCGCAGTGGAGCCGTTATTCGAGATATTATCACGACCGTCAGCAGGCGCTTTCCAGGTGTCGATATCCTACTTTATCCGACTAAGGTGCAAGGTGAAGGCTCTGCCGAGGAAATTGCTAGAAATATTGCGCGTGCTAATCAAGGGGACGATTTGGATTTACTCATTATTGGTCGTGGTGGTGGTTCCATAGAGGATCTCTGGGCCTTTAACGAAGAAATTGTGGTACGAACTATTTTTGAATCTCGTTTGCCAGTTATTTCTAGTGTGGGGCATGAGACGGATGTGACCTTGGCAGATTTTGTGGCAGATCGACGGGCTGCGACACCAACAGCTGCTGCTGAACTAGCAACACCTGTGACCAAGTTGGATCTATTAGCTCATTTGCAAAATCAGGAAAAACGGATGGCAACGGCAGTCCGAAATGTCCTATCTAAGAAACAAGAAGCTTTGAAAAAATGCAGTCAGTCTGTTATCTTTAGACAACCAGAACGTTTGTATGATGGCTATATGCAACGCTTGGATCAACTGCAATTGCGTTTGAAACAAAGTTTGCGAACACGGATTTCTGATAACAAGCAATTAGTCCAAGCAAGGACGCATCAACTGGTTCAATTATCACCTGTTACCAAAATCCAACGCTATCAAGACCGTCTAGGCCAGTTGGACAAGCTCCTCCGTAGCCAAATGGCGCTGGTTTATGATGCCAGGGTTGCTGAAGTCAAGAGACTTTCAGAATCCCTGCTCATGTTGGATACCAGTCGAATCCTGGCGCGTGGTTATGCTATTGTCAAAAAAGAAGAGTCCGTTGTAGATTCGGTTGAGAGTTTGAAGAAAAAAGACCAAGTAACGCTTTTGATGCGAGATGGTCAAGTAGAATTAGAGGTTAAAGATGTCAAAACAAAAGAAATTTGAGGAAAATCTAGCAGAACTGGAGACCATTGTCCAAAGTTTGGAAAATGGTGAAATAGCTTTAGAAGATGCGATTGCGGCCTTTCAAAAGGGCATGGTCTTGTCAAAAGAGCTCCAAGCGACGTTAGACAAGGCTGAAAAGACCTTGGTCAAGGTTATGCAAGAAGACGGAACAGAAAGTGATTTTGAATGAAGAAGCAAGAAAAATTAGCTCTTGTCGAGTCAGCCTTGGAAGATTTTTATGGAGGCCAGCAGTTTGCCTCTAGTTTGCGAGAGTCTGTTCTCTATTCCATTCATGCTGGTGGCAAGCGTATTCGACCTTTTCTTCTGTTAGAAGTTCTGGAAGCCTTGCAGGTTGCGATCAAACCTGCTCACGCGCAGGTGGCCGCGGCCTTGGAAATGATTCATACAGGGAGTTTGATTCACGATGACCTTCCTGCTATGGATGATGATGATTACCGTCGAGGGCGTTTGACCAATCATAAAAAATTCGGTGAAGCTATGGCCATTTTGGCAGGAGACGCTTTGTTCCTAGATCCTTACGCCTTGATAGCGCAGGCAGATTTGCCAAGTCAGATTAAGGTAGACTTGATTGCCAACTTATCGCTTGCTTCAGGAAGTCTGGGTATGGTAGCAGGCCAGGTTTTGGATATGGAAGGCGAACACCAGCATTTGTCTTTGGAAGAACTCCAGACTATTCATGCTAATAAGACTGGAAAACTGCTAGCCTATCCCTTCCAAGCAGCTGCTATCCTAGCAGAATTGTCACCTGAAATGCAGGCAAAGCTGAAAACTGTGGGTGAATTGATTGGACTTGCTTTTCAGGTCAGAGATGATGTACTGGATGTGACTGCCAGTTTTGAGGAGATCGGCAAGACACCTCAAAAGGACCTGCAGGCTGAAAAATCAACCTATCCTGCCTTGTTGGGCTTGGAAGAGTCCATTGCCTTTTGTAACCAAACCCTGGATCAAGCTAATGCCAAATTAGAAGAAATTGCCCAGCAGGTTCCCTTTGAAACAGAATCGATTGTAAGTGTAGTAGAAAGTTTGAGAATCAATGGCTAAGGAAAGAGTGGATGTACTAGCTTATAAACAGGGCTTGTTTGAAACGCGAGAACAAGCCAAGCGCGGTGTCATGGCTGGTCTAGTCCTAGCAGTCCTTAATGGAGAACGGTTTGACAAACCAGGAGAAAAAATCCCAGATGACACCGAGCTAAAACTCAAGGGGGAGAAACTCAAGTATGTCAGCCGTGGTGGCTTGAAACTGGAAAAGGCCTTGCAGGTCTTTGATTTGTCAGTGGAAGGAGCTACAACGATTGATATCGGTGCCTCTACTGGAGGTTTTACCGATGTCATGTTGCAAAATGGTGCTGAACTTGTCTTTGCAGTTGATGTTGGTACCAATCAATTGTCTTGGAAACTACGCCAAGACCCACGAGTTGTCAGCATGGAGCAGTTTAATTTCCGCTATGCTGAAAAGACCGATTTCGAGCAGGAGCCGAGCTTTGCCAGTATTGATGTGAGTTTCATTTCCCTCAGTCTGATTTTGCCAGCCTTGTACTGTGTGTTATCTGATCAAGGTCAGGTTGTGGCTTTAGTTAAGCCTCAGTTTGAGGCAGGTCGAGAGCAGATCGGGAAAAATGGAATTATTCGAGATGCTAAGGTTCATCAACATGTCCTTGAATCTGTCACAGCTATGGCAGTAGAGGAAGGCTTTTCAGTCCTTGGATTGGATTTTTCTCCCATCCAAGGTGGACATGGAAATATCGAGTTTTTAGCGTATTTGAAAAAAGAAGAGTCAGCAAGCAATCAGATTCTTGCTGAGATTGAAGAAATAGTAGAAAGGGCGCATAGTCAATTTAAAAATGAATAAAAAAGAGAGACTTGAAAAAATTAGACGATTTGTGACAGATTATCAAATCGGTACACAAGAAGAAATTGTAGAACATTTGAAAGAGGCAGGCATCACTGCCACTCAGGCGACAGTATCACGTGATATCAAAGAGCTAGGCATTGTCAAAATTCCTTTGAGAGATAACACCTATGTCTATGAATTGCCAAAATCAATCGTAAAAAGTTTGCAACTAGCTGAATATAATATCGAATCGGCTCAATTGATGGACAAGATGATCAATCTCCAAGTTATTCCAGGAAATACGGCTTTTGTAAAAGCTCAGTTAATTGAGACTTTTGCGGATAAGATTTTCAGCTGTTTGGCTGATGATAGTTCGATTTTAGTCATGGCCAGAAGTGAAAGTCTAGCTGAGGAAATCTTTGAACAAGTAAAAAAATGGTAGGTCTATATGTTACTTGAAATTTCGATAAAAAACTTTGCCATTATTGAGGCTATTTCCCTCCATTTTGAAAAGGGGATGACAGTCCTGACTGGTGAAACAGGCGCAGGGAAGTCGATTATCATTGATGCCATGAATATGATGTTGGGAGCTCGTGCGACGACAGATGTTATTCGTCATGGTGCACCAAAGGCAGAGATTGAGGGGCTTTTCTCAGTTGAGAATAGTCGTCTTTTACAGGAAATTTTTGATGAGCAAGGTTTGGAATTGGGTGATGAAATTATCATCCGTCGGGAAATCTTGCAAAATGGTCGGAGTATTAGTCGTGTCAATGGCCAGATGGTTAATCTGTCTGTTTTGCGTGCTATTGGGCAACATCTGGTGGACATTCATGGTCAGCATGATCAAGAAGAGTTAATGCGTCCCCAACTGCATATCCAGATGCTGGATGAATTTGGTGATACAGCCTTTTGGGACTTAAAAGAAACCTATCAAACAAGTTTTGATGCCTATCGAAAAATGCGCAAGCAGGTTCTGGAAGTCAAGAAAAACCAACAGGAACACAAGGAACGTATCGAAATGTTGGAATTTCAAATGGCAGAGATTGAGGCAGCAAACTTGCAGGCTGGAGAAGACTTGTCTCTCAATCAAGAGCGTGATAAACTTCTCAATCATAAAAATATTGCGGATACACTGACCAATGCCTACAGTATGTTGGACAATGAAGACTTTTCAAGTCTGGCCAATGTTCGTTCAGCCATGAATGACATGGAAAGTGTCGAAGAGTATGACCCTGAATACCGTGAAATTTCAAGCTCACTGTCTGAGACCTACTATGTCTTAGAAGACATTAGCAAACGTTTGGAAGCTATTATTGAGGACCTTGATTTTGACGGCAATCGTCTCATGCAGGTTGAGAATCGTTTGGATCTCCTTCATACTATTACCCGTAAGTACGGTGGGACTGTAGACGATGTCTTGCTTTATTTTGCCAAGATTAGGGAAGAATATAATCTCTTGACAGGCAATAACCTTTCATCTGAGGACATGGAAGCAGAGCTTAAGAAATTGGAAGTCAATCTTGTTGATTTGGCTGGTCAACTTGCCTCTGCTCGTCATGACTTGGCTCAGCAGCTCGAAGCAGAGATTAAACAAGAACTGCAAGACCTTTATATGGAAAAAGCCCAGTTTCAGGTTCGTTTTAGCAAGGGTAAATTCAGCCGTGAGGGAAATGAAATGGTTGAGTTTTATATTTCAACCAACCCTGGTGAAGACTTTAAACCCTTGGTTAAGGTTGCTTCTGGAGGGGAATTATCTCGTCTCATGTTAGCCATTAAGTCTGCCTTTTCACATAAAGAAGGTAAGACCAGTATTGTCTTTGATGAAGTGGATACGGGAGTTTCAGGTCGTGTAGCTCAGGCTATTGCGCAGAAGATTCATAAAATTGGTCAGCATGGTCAGGTTCTGGCGATTTCTCATTTGCCACAAGTGATTGCGATTGCGGATTATCAATTCTTTATTGAGAAGATTAGTAATGACCATTCAACGGTTTCGACTGTTCGTCTCTTGACGGTCGAAGAGCGAGTGGAGGAAGTTGCTAAGATGTTGGCAGGTGATGATGTGACCGAAGCAGCCCTGACGCAAGCCAGAGAATTGTTGAGAAACAGAGAGAAATAAGATGACTGACTATTATGTAATTGGAGATGTTCACGGAAAAGCTGGGATGCTGGAAGACCTTCTCAAAACCTGGGATGGTCAGACCCAGTTGCTCTTTCTAGGGGATTTAATTGACCGTGGTGAAGATAGTTGCCGTGTCCTTGAAATGGTCAAGGATTTAGTGGACAATCAAGGGGCTATCTGTTTATCAGGAAATCATGAGTATATGTTTTTGACTTGGCTAGATGATCCAGAAGAAAGCTATGACCACTATCGTCGTAATGGTGGTGATACAACTATTAACTCTATCCTAGGTCGTCCCTTGGATGCACCAGTTGACGGAGTGGAGGATGCCAAGCGTGTTGCTACTGAAGCGGCAGACTTGGTCAAATTTATTCGTCAAATGCCATTTGTGGTAGAGACAGACAAGTATATCTTCGTTCACGCAGGTATTGATTTGACCTTGGACGACTGGCATGAAACTACAGATTACAAGAAAGTATGGCTTAGAAAACCATTCCACGAAGCAGAAAATCATACTGGAAAAATCATTGTCTTTGGTCATACACCGGTCTATGGTTTGTTAAAGCAAGAGCGAGGTACTGCTGAGCTTTGGACTACAGAAGATGGCAAGATTGGGATGGATGGAGGAGCTGTCTATGGTGGTGTCCTTCACGGGATTGTCTTTACAAATCAAGGGATGACAGAACACCACTTTATTGAGAATGACGGCTTTGTCGCTGAAGATTAGTACTCCTAGCAGGGGATGGTCTTGTCAAAATGTCAAAAACAATTTATAATAAATAGATACCCTGAAAGGAAGAGAATCATGAACTTAGAAGAATTGAAAAAACGACAGGAGAAGATCCGTAACTTCTCTATTATCGCCCATATTGACCACGGAAAATCAACTCTAGCAGACCGCATTTTGGAAAAAACTGAGACAGTCTCCAGTCGTGAAATGCAAGCTCAACTTTTGGATAGTATGGATTTAGAGCGGGAACGTGGGATTACCATTAAGTTGAATGCCATAGAGCTCAATTACACTGCAAAAGATGGGGAAACTTATATTTTTCACTTGATTGACACACCAGGACACGTAGACTTTACCTATGAAGTTTCACGTTCGCTCGCTGCCTGTGAGGGGGCGATTTTGGTGGTTGATGCTGCCCAAGGGATTGAGGCTCAAACTCTTGCCAACGTTTATCTGGCCTTGGACAATGATTTGGAAATCATGCCTGTCATTAACAAGATTGACCTGCCGGCTGCAGATCCGGAGCGCGTGCGTACAGAGATTGAAGATGTCATTGGTTTGGATGCCAGTGAAGCAGTTTTGGCTTCTGCCAAGGCTGGTATTGGGATTGAAGAAATTCTTGAGCAAATCGTAGAAAAAGTACCAGCGCCAACAGGTGATGTGACGGCACCACTCAAGGCCTTGATTTTTGACTCAGTTTACGATGCCTACCGTGGGGTTATCCTCCAAGTGCGTGTCATGGATGGAGTGGTTAAACCTGGCGATAAGATTCAGCTTATGAGCAATGGCAAGACCTTTGATGTGACCGAAGTCGGTATTTTTACACCCAAGGCAGTTGGTCGTGATTTCCTTGCGACTGGTGACGTTGGTTATATTGCGGCTTCTATCAAGACAGTTCAGGATACTCGTGTGGGGGATACCGTTACCTTGGCAACCAATCCTGCGGCAGAGCCATTACATGGTTACAAACAGATGAATCCTATGGTCTTTGCGGGTCTCTATCCTATCGAGTCAAACAAGTACAATGACCTGCGTGAAGCGCTTGAAAAATTGCAACTGAATGATGCTAGTCTTCAGTTTGAACCAGAAACATCTCAGGCACTTGGATTTGGTTTCCGTTGTGGATTTCTTGGACTTCTCCATATGGATGTTATCCAAGAACGTTTAGAGCGTGAGTTCAATATTGACCTTATCATGACAGCTCCGTCTGTTATCTATAAAGTCAATCTGACCGACGGAGAGTCTATGGATGTGTCAAACCCGTCTGAATTCCCAGATCCAACTAAAATTGCGACCATTGAGGAGCCATATGTTAAGGCGCAAATCATGGTACCACAGGAGTTCGTCGGAGCAGTGATGGAGCTAGCTCAGCGCAAGCGTGGTGACTTTGTGACTATGGACTATATTGATGATAACCGTGTCAATGTTATCTATCAAATTCCACTGGCTGAAATTGTCTTTGACTTCTTTGATAAGCTTAAGTCTTCGACTCGTGGTTATGCAAGTTTTGACTACGAATTGTCAGAATATCGCCCATCTAAGCTAGTGAAAATGGATATCCTTCTTAACGGAGACAAGGTGGATGCTCTCAGCTTTATCGTTCACAAGGACTTTGCCTACGAACGTGGGAAACTCATTGTTGATAAGCTCAAGAAAATTATCCCTCGCCAACAATTTGAGGTGCCAATTCAAGCAGCTATTGGACACAAGATTGTGGCTCGTACTGATATTAAGGCCCTTCGTAAAAACGTACTTGCTAAATGTTATGGTGGTGACGTTTCTCGTAAACGCAAACTCCTTGAAAAACAAAAAGCTGGTAAGAAACGTATGAAAGCTATCGGATCAGTAGAAGTTCCACAAGAAGCCTTCCTCAGCGTCTTGAGTATGGATGAAGAATAAGTTATCAGAAATGCCTTTCCTTGTTCACAGGAAATGTATATAAGAATCAATAGTAAAGCAGGCTTTAATGGCCTGCTTTTTTATAAACTATCAAGAAATCGGAGAAAATAATGGTATAGTAGATTGAAACTAGAATAGTACACCTCTACTTTTAAAACATTGTTAGAAATAGATTTGACTGTCCTGATAGATTTGCCCTGTTCTTATTTCATTTCACTATAAAATTTTAAATTTGTGACCATATCTTGACTGTATTTTCCTCTCTTTTTCGAATAAATAAATAGAATAATCAAATCTAGATTAAAAAATGTGCTATAATAAAAGGAGAAGCAATATGACTGTACGTCATCCGGGCATTAGCCCGACCAATGATTTGGTTGCTAAGAAGATTTTTAGCAATCCGGAAATCACTTGTCAATTTATTCGCGATATGCTGGATTTACCAGCAAAAAATGTGACCAATTTGGAGGGAAGTAATATTCATGTCTTGCCTTCCATGCCCTATTCGGCGCAAGATTTCTATACCAGTATAGATGTTTTGGCGGAGTTGGATAATGGTACGCAAGTTATCATCGAAATTCAGGTTCATCATCAGAATTTTTTCATCAATCGTTTATGGGCTTACCTTTGCAGTCAGGTCAATCAAAATCTTGAAAAAATTCGTCAACGAGAAGGTGATACTCATCAGAGTTATAAACACATCTCACCAGTATACGCTATCGCAATTGTGGATAGTAACTACTTCTCAGATGACTTGGCTTTTCATAGTTTTAGCATGCGAGAGGATAGGACAGGTGAGGTTTTAACAATTACAAACAATGGACAGGAAAACCATCTGGTTAAGATGGCATTCTTGGAACTAAAAAAATACAGAGAAACCAGCAAAGACGAGGTTCGCAAGCCATGGTTGGAGTTTTTCGGGAATAAACCCTTTACCCAAGAACCTGAGCGAGCCATCAGCCAAGCAGACCAACTGCTAGATTACAAGAGCTGGTCCGAGGAGGACAGGGAGATGTTTAGTCAACTACGTATGCGAGAAGAACAAGCCTTATTAGCACAGGACTATGCCTTGGAACAAGCTGAAGAAAAAGGGTTGGAGAGAGGTCGTGCAGAGGGGCTTGAACAGGGATTAGAACAGGGATTAAAAGTAGGTTTAGTAAATCTAGTCCGCCAAGGGCTTCTGACTTCTGAGGTTGCTAGCCAGCAATTAGGCATGACTGTGGCTGAGTTTGAAGAACTATTGAAAGAGCATCATAAATAAGACCTAAAAAATACAGAGAAACCAGCAAAGACAAGGTTCGTAAACCATGGTTGGAGTTTTTTGTAACTCTCTATCTCCTAGATAGGGTTCGATAAAATATAGTGATTTCGGAGTTAGCTAGTTAGGTCATTTGTAAATCAAGTAAGCCTAAGAGAAGTAGTGATCTTAGAAAAACTGGAGCTGGCTAGCTAATAATCTAATCTATAAGAATCCCTAAGCAAGGGGTTAGAATCTATAAACTGGCCTATGATTTAGTAGTTTTATCTATAAATGATAAAAAAGAGAGTATGGCGTGGCTACTACAGAAGAGCGGCTTTTTAATGATACAATGCTAGGATTTGTTTTTATCAATTAGCTTTTGATGTGCTTAACATCAGGGGGAAACACTTCGAAACAAACCGTAACTAAAATGTTATCAAATTGTAATAAAACCTTGATTTGTATATATTTCTCAAGACAGAATCGTCAGGAAGCTTGATAGAATAGCTTTGTACAGCCTACCCATATATAT
>NZ_VMLH01000068.1:0-14755 GCF_013276595.1 Streptococcus sp. 10824 | reverse complement strand
CGTCAGCTTCCATCTGCAACCTCAAAACAGTGTTTTGAGCAACCTGCGACTAGCTTCCTAGTTTGCTCTTTGATTTTCATTGAGTATGAAATGAGAAGACAAAAAGATTGTCACAAACCCCTATTTTTTTGATAGAATAGAAGTAGTAAAAAAGAAATGAGTTAGACATGTCAAAAGGATTTTTAGTCTCTCTTGAGGGACCAGAGGGAGCAGGAAAGACCAGTGTTTTAGAGGCTCTGCTACCAATTTTAGAGGAAAAAGGGGTAGAGGTGCTGACGACCCGTGAACCTGGCGGAGTCTTGATTGGGGAGAAGATTCGGGAAGTAATTTTGGATCCAAGTCATACTCAGATGGATGCGAAGACAGAGTTGCTTCTCTATATTGCCAGTCGCAGACAGCACTTGGTGGAAAAAGTTCTTCCAGCCCTTGAAGCTGGCAAGCTGGTCATTATGGATCGTTTTATCGATAGTTCTGTTGCCTATCAGGGATTTGGTCGTGGCTTAGATATTGAAGCCATTGACTGGCTCAATCAGTTTGCGACAGATGGCCTCAAACCCGATTTGACACTCTATTTTGACATCGAGGTGGAAGAAGGACTGGCTCGTATTGCTGCTAATAGTGACCGCGAGGTTAATCGTTTGGATTTGGAAGGGTTGGACTTGCATAAAAAAGTTCGTCAAGGCTACCTTTCTCTTCTGGATAAAGAGGGAAATCGCATTGTCAAGATTGATGCTAGTCTCCCTTTGGAGCAAGTTGTGGAAACTACCAAGGCTGTCTTGTTTGACGGAATGGGCTTGGCCAAATGAAACAAGATCAACTAAAGGCTTGGCAACCAGATCAGTTTGACCGTTTTGTCCGTATCTTAGAACAAGACCAGCTCAATCACGCCTATCTCTTTTCAGGTTTCTTTGGAAGCTTGGAAATGGCGCAATTTTTAGCTAAGAGCCTCTTTTGTACGGATAAAGTTGGCGTCTTACCATGTGAGAAATGCCGAAGTTGCAAGCTGATTGAACAGGAAGAGTTTCCAGATGTCACCTTGATTAAGCCAGTCAATCAGGTCATCAAGACAGAACGCATTCGGGAATTGGTGGGACAGTTTTCTCAAGCAGGGATTGAAAGCCAGCAACAGGTCTTTATCATCGAGCAAGCGGATAAAATGCATCCCAACGCAGCCAATTCTCTGCTCAAGGTCATCGAAGAACCCCAGAGTGAAGTTTATATTTTCTTCTTGACTAGCGATGAGGAAAAGATGTTACCGACAATCCGAAGTCGGACTCAGATCTTCCACTTTAAAAAGCAAGAAGAAAAACTTATCTTACTCTTAGAACAAATGGGACTTGTTAAGAAAAAAGCGACTCTTTTAACTAAGTTTAGTCAATCGCGAGCTGAAGCAGAAAAGTTGGCTAATCAGGCAAGTTTTTGGACCTTGGTCTATGAAAGTGAACGCCTGCTGACTTGGTTAGTAGCTAAGAAAAAAGAAAGTTATCTACAGGTTGCCAAATTAGCCAACTTGGCAGATGATAAGGAAAAACAGGATCAGGTTTTACGGATTCTTGAAGTTCTCTGTGGGCAGGACCTCTTGCAGGTAAGAGTAAGAGTGATTCTACAAGATTTACTAGAAGCTAGAAAAATGTGGCAAGCTAATGTCAGCTTTCAAAATGCCATGGAATATCTGGTCTTGAAAGAAATATAAACTCAAAAATGAATGATAAAGAAAGGAAAGGGCTGTTTTATGGACAAAAAAGAATTATTTGACGCGCTGGATGATTTTTCCCAACAATTATTGGTAACCTTAGCCGATGTGGAAGCCATCAAGAAAAATCTCAAGAGCTTGGTAGAAGAAAATACAGCTCTTCGCTTGGAAAATAGTAAGTTGCGAGAACGCTTGGGTGAGGTGGAAGCAGACGCTCCCGTCAAGGCCAAGCATGTTCGCGAAAGTGTCCGTCGTATTTACCGTGATGGATTTCACGTATGTAATGATTTTTATGGACAACGTCGAGAGCAGGACGAAGAATGTATGTTCTGTGATGAGTTGTTATACAGGGAGTAGGCATGCAAATTCAAAAAAGTTTTAAGGGGCAGTCTCCCTATGGCAAGCTGTATCTAGTGGCAACGCCGATTGGCAATCTAGATGATATGACTTTTCGTGCTATCCAGACCTTGAAAGAAGTAGATTGGATTGCTGCTGAGGATACGCGCAATACAGGGCTTTTGCTCAAGCATTTTGACATTTCCACCAAGCAGATCAGTTTTCATGAGCACAATGCCAAGGAAAAAATTCCTGATTTGATTGGTTTCTTGAAAGCAGGGCAAAGTATTGCTCAGGTCTCTGATGCCGGTTTGCCTAGCATTTCAGACCCTGGTCATGATTTGGTTAAGGCAGCTATTGAGGAAGAAATTGCAGTTGTGACTGTTCCAGGTGCCTCTGCAGGAATTTCTGCCTTGATTGCCAGTGGTCTAGCGCCACAACCACATATCTTTTACGGCTTTTTACCGAGAAAATCAGGCCAGCAAAAGCAATTTTTCGACTCGAAAAAAGATTATCCTGAAACTCAGATTTTCTATGAATCGCCTCATCGTGTAGCAGATACGTTGGAAAATATGTTAGAAGTCTACGGTAACCGCTCGGTTGTCTTGGTCAGGGAATTGACTAAAATCTATGAAGAATACCAACGCGGTACCATTTCTGAGTTATTGGAAAGCATTGCTGAAACGCCACTTAAAGGAGAATGCCTTCTCATTGTTGAAGGTGCCAGTCAGGATGTGGAGGAAAAAGACGAGGAGGACTTGTTCTTAGAAATCCAAGCCCGTATCCAGCAAGGCATGAAGAAAAATCAAGCTATCAAGGAAGTCGCTAAGATTTACCAGTGGAATAAAAGCCAGCTCTACGCTGCCTACCATGATTGGGAAGAAAATCAAGAAAATGACTAATACTCTTCGAAAATCTCTTCAAACCGTGTCAACGTCGCCTTGTCGTAGGTGTGGTTACTGACTTCGTCAGTTCTATCCACAACCTCAAAACAGTGTTTTGAGCTGGACTTCGTCAGTTCTATCTACAACTTCAAAGCAGTGCTTTGAGCAACCTGCGGCTAGTTTGCTCTTTGATTTTCATTTAGTATAAACAGGGAAGTTTGCCTTCTTCCCTTTTTTTGTTATACTAGTAGAAGAAAAAAATAGAAAGATTTGTGGGAGTGAAAAAGTCCGGGGGACTTTTTCAGCTTGAGCCAAGAAATTCGAGAGCGAGGAAAGTCTGGGGGACTTTTTCAGCTTGAGCCAAGAAATTCGAGAGCGAAGTAAGTCCAATGGACTTTTTCAGCCTGAGCCAAGAAACTCGAAAGCTCGTAAGTCTGATTGGCTTTTTCAATGTGAATCTTAACTTCACACTCCCAAAGAGGTATTAGTGTCGTGTCTCAATCTTATATCAATGTTATCGGTGCTGGTTTGGCAGGTTCTGAAGCAGCTTACCAAATCGCAGAGCGTGGTATTCCAGTTAAACTTTATGAAATGCGTGGTGTCAAGTCGACTCCTCAGCACAAAACAGACAATTTTGCTGAGTTGGTTTGTTCCAATTCTTTGCGTGGGGATGCTTTGACAAATGCAGTTGGTCTTCTCAAGGAAGAAATGCGTCGCTTGGGTTCTGTTATCTTGGAATCTGCTGAGGCTACACGTGTTCCTGCCGGTGGAGCCCTTGCGGTGGATCGTGATGGTTTCTCTCAAATGGTGACCGAAAAAGTGGTCAACCACCCCTTGATTGAAGTGGTGCGTGATGAAATTACAGAATTGCCAACAGATGTTATTACAGTTGTGGCGACTGGTCCCTTGACTAGCGATGCCCTGGCTGAAAAGATTCATGCCCTTAATAATGGCGATGGCTTCTATTTCTACGATGCAGCAGCGCCTATTATCGATGTCAACACTATCGATATGAGTAAGGTCTATCTCAAATCTCGTTATGATAAGGGAGAAGCAGCCTATCTCAATGCTCCAATGACCAAGCAAGAGTTTATGGATTTCCATGAAGCCTTGGTCAATGCGGAAGAAGCACCGCTCAATTCTTTTGAAAAAGAAAAGTACTTTGAAGGATGTATGCCAATCGAAGTCATGGCCAAACGAGGCATTAAAACTATGCTTTATGGTCCTATGAAACCAGTCGGTCTTGAGTATCCAGACGACTACACAGGTCCTCGTGATGGAGAATTTAAAACCCCTTATGCGGTGGTTCAACTTCGTCAGGACAATGCAGCTGGTAGCCTCTATAATATCGTCGGTTTCCAAACCCACCTTAAATGGGGAGAGCAAAAGCGCGTTTTCCAAATGATTCCAGGTCTTGAAAATGCGGAGTTTGTTCGTTATGGGGTCATGCACCGCAATTCTTACATGGATTCACCAAATCTTCTGGAGCAGACCTACCGTTCTAAGAAACAACCAAATCTCTTCTTTGCTGGTCAGATGACGGGTGTGGAAGGCTATGTAGAGTCCGCAGCATCAGGCTTAGTTGCAGGTATTAACGCGGCTCGACTCTTCAAGGGTGAAAGTGAGGCTATTTTCCCAGAGACAACAGCGATTGGAAGTCTAGCTCATTACATCACCCATGCCGACAGCAAACATTTCCAACCAATGAATGTCAACTTTGGGATTATCAAGGAGTTGGAAGGCGAACGTATCCGTGATAAGAAGGCTCGTTATGAAAAAATTGCAGAGCGTGCCCTCAGCGATTTAGAGGAATTTTTGACTGTCTAATTTTTTTGAAAGAATCGCTCATGATACTATAAAAATCTTAGAAATTGTGATAAAATAGGTAGGATAAAAGAAGGAGAGTGAAAATGGCGAATCCCAAGTATAAACGTATTTTAATCAAGTTATCAGGTGAAGCCCTTGCCGGTGAACGTGGCGTAGGGATTGATATCCAAACAGTTCAAACAATCGCAAAAGAGATTCAAGAAGTTCATAGCTTAGGTATCGAAATTGCCCTTGTTATCGGTGGAGGAAATCTCTGGCGTGGAGAACCTGCAGCAGAAGCAGGTATGGACCGCGTTCAGGCAGATTACACAGGAATGCTTGGGACTGTTATGAATGCTCTTGTGATGGCCGATTCATTGCAACAAGTTGGTGTTGATACGCGTGTGCAAACAGCTATTGCAATGCAACAAGTGGCAGAGCCTTATGTCCGTGGACGTGCCCTTCGTCATCTTGAAAAAGGCCGTATCGTTATCTTTGGTGCCGGAATTGGTTCACCTTACTTCTCAACAGATACAACAGCGGCCCTTCGTGCAGCTGAAATCGAAGCGGATGCTATCCTTATGGCTAAAAATGGGGTCGATGGTGTTTACAATGCCGATCCTAAGAAGGACAAGACAGCCGTTAAGTTTGAAGAATTGACCCACCGTGACGTTATCAATAAAGGTCTTCGTATCATGGACTCAACTGCTTCAACCCTCTCAATGGATAACGACATTGACTTGGTTGTCTTCAACATGAACCAACCAGGCAACATCAAACGTGTCGTATTTGGTGAAAATATCGGAACAACAGTTTCAAATAATATCGAAGAAAAGGAATAAGAAAGATTATGGCTAACGCAATTATTGAAAAAGCTAAAGAGAGAATGACCCAGTCTCACCAATCACTTGCTCGTGAATTTGGTGGTATCCGTGCTGGTCGTGCCAACGCAAGTTTACTCGACCGTGTACATGTAGAATACTATGGAGTAGAAACTCCTCTTAACCAAATTGCTTCAATTACCATTCCAGAAGCGCGTGTTTTGTTGGTAACACCATTTGACAAGTCTTCATTGAAAGACATCGAACGTGCCTTAAACGCTTCTGATCTTGGTATCACACCAGCTAACGATGGTTCTGTAATTCGTTTGGTTATCCCTGCTCTTACAGAAGAAACTCGTCGTGACCTTGCTAAAGAAGTGAAGAAAGTCGGTGAGAATGCTAAAGTGGCTGTCCGCAATATCCGTCGCGATGCTATGGATGAAGCTAAGAAACAAGAAAAAGCAAAAGAAATCACTGAAGACGAATTGAAGACTCTTGAAAAAGACATTCAAAAAGTAACAGATGATGCTGTTAAACACATCGACGACATGACTGCCAACAAAGAGAAAGAACTCTTGGAAGTCTAAAAATAAACAGAAAAACTCAGTTGGCATTGCTGGCTGAGTTTTGTTCGAAAGAAGGAAATATGAATACAAATCTTGCAAGTTTTATCGTTGGACTCATCATCGATGAAAACGACCGTTTTTACTTTGTTCAAAAGGATGGCCAGACCTATGCTCTTACCAAGGAAGAAGGTCAACATACAGTAGGGGATACGGTTAAAGGTTTTGCCTACACGGATATGAAGCAAAAACTCCGCTTGACAACTCTAGAAGTGACTGCCACTCAGGACCAATTTGGTTGGGGACGTGTCACAGAAGTTCGTAAAGACTTGGGTGTCTTTGTGGATACAGGCCTTCCTGACAAGGAAATCGTTGTGTCACTCGATATTCTCCCTGAGCTCAAGGAACTCTGGCCTAAGAAGGGTGATCAACTCTACATCCGTCTTGAAGTGGACAAGAAAGATCGTATCTGGGGACTCTTGGCTTATCAAGAAGACTTCCAACGTCTGGCTCGACCTGCCTACAACAACATGCAGAACCAAAACTGGCCAGCCATTGTATACCGCCTCAAGCTGTCAGGAACTTTTGTTTACCTGCCAGAAAATAACATGCTTGGTTTTATCCATCCTAGCGAGCGCTATGCAGAGCCACGTTTAGGGCAAGTTTTAGATGCGCGTGTCATTGGTTTCCGCGAAGTGGACCGCACTCTGAACCTCTCCCTCAAACCACGTTCATTTGAAATGTTGGAAAATGATGCCCAGATGATTTTGACTTATTTGGAAAGCAATGGCGGTTTCATGACCTTGAATGATAAGTCATCTCCAGATGACATCAAGGCAACCTTTGGCATTTCTAAAGGTCAGTTCAAGAAAGTTTTAGGTGGTCTTATGAAGGCTGGTAAAATCAAGCAAGACCAGTTTGGGACAGAATTGATCTAGGGTGACATATGAGAAAATCATTTTACACTTGGCTCATGACCGAGCGCAATCCTAAAAGTAACAGTCCCAAAGCTATCCTAGCAGACCTAGCCTTTGAAGAATCAGCTTTTCCAAAACACACAGATGATTTTGATGAGGTGAGTCGCTTTTTGGAAGAACATGCCAGTTTCTCTTTTAACCTAGGAGACTTTGACGCTATCTGGCAAGAATACTTAGAACACTAGCATGATTCATTGGGTTTGGGCTAGTAATTTCTCCATCCCTTTGCTATAATAAAAAGAAATAAAAGGATTAGAGAGGTTCTTTATTTGAAGGAACATTCAATAGACATTCAACTGAGTCATCCAGATGACCTGTTTCATCTTTTTGGTTCCAATGAGCGCCATCTTCGTTTGATGGAAGAAGAGCTTGATGTGGTGATTCATGCTCGTACAGAGATTGTACAAGTCTTGGGGGGGGAGTCAGCTTGTGAGGAAGCTAGACAAGTTATTCAAGCCTTGATGGTTTTGGTAAATCGTGGAATGACAGTCGGCACACCAGATGTAGTGACTGCGATTAGCATGGTCAAAAACGATGAAATCGACAAATTTGTCGCCCTTTATGAAGAAGAAATTATCAAGGATAATACAGGGAAGCCTATCCGTGTCAAAACACTAGGTCAAAAACTTTATGTGGACAGTGTTAAACAGCATGATGTGACCTTTGGAATTGGGCCAGCAGGTACAGGGAAGACCTTTCTTGCAGTGACCTTGGCAGTGACAGCCCTTAAACGTGGGCAGGTCAAACGGATTATCCTAACTCGTCCAGCGGTGGAAGCAGGAGAAAGTCTAGGTTTTCTTCCGGGCGACCTTAAGGAGAAGGTAGATCCTTACCTTCGACCTGTTTATGATGCCTTGTATCAGATTCTGGGGAAAGACCAAACAACTCGACTCATGGAGCGTGAAATTATCGAGATTGCGCCCCTTGCCTATATGCGTGGACGAACCTTGGATGATGCCTTTGTCATTCTCGATGAGGCGCAAAATACGACCATCATGCAGATGAAGATGTTCTTGACGCGTTTAGGCTTTCATTCTAAGATGATTGTCAATGGAGATATCAGTCAGATTGACCTGCCACGCAATGTCAAGTCTGGTTTGATTGATGCCCAAGAAAAGCTCATGAACATCCATCAGATTGACTTTGTTCATTTTTCAGCCAAGGATGTGGTTCGCCATCCAGTTGTCGCTCAGATTATCCGAGCTTATGAATATTCTACTGAAGTTGCACACGACTGATTTTGAGGAAGTTCGCCTGCAAAAGAATATACTTTTGAGAGAGGAAAATCCAGTTGTATAGGCTAAAGGTTTTATCCAAAGGTCTGAGACAACGATTAGGCACGATGGAAAGAACTTTTATGTGGCTGATGACGATCAGTGCATCTTCCTGTGTCATAATCACAGGGCACAAGAAAGTAGGAATTTGAAAAGATGATTGACCAACTATCTAAGTATTACAGTTGTAGGATACTAACTGAAAAGGATATTCCAAGTATTTTATCTTTATATGAAAGTAATCCTCTGTATTTTCAGCATTGTCCACCAGAACCAAATTTTGCAACTGTAAAAGAGGACATGCTTTGTCTACCTGAAGGTAAAGCTAAGGCTGATAAGTTTTTTGTTGGATTTTGGAATGGATCTGACCTTGTGGCTGTTATGGATTTTGTCTATGCATATCCTGATGAGGAGACTGTTTTTATTGGTTTGTTTATGGTTGATCAAGCCTATCAGAGGAAAGGGATTGGTAGTCATATTGTGACAGAAGCACTAGCTTATTTTGCTAAGAACTTTCGAAAGGCACGTTTGGCTTATGTTAAGGGAAATCCGCAATCTCAGCATTTTTGGGAAAAGCAGGGCTTTAAATCAATTGGATGCGAGGTTAAGCAAGAACTCTATACGGTTGTTATCGCTGAACAGAGCCTAGAAGATTAGAAATGGCATCAAGTAAGAACTATTTGGAATTTGTTTTGGAACAATTATCAGGATTAGATGATGTGACTTACCGTTCCATGATGGGGGAGTATATTCTTTACTTCCGCGGCAAGATTATTGGCGGTATTTATGACGATCGCTTTTAGTTAAACCCGTGCAAGCAGTCTTAGATAAGATTGACCAATCTTCTTTTGAGTTTCCATACAAAGGTGCCAAAGAAATGATTTGAGTGGAAGAACTTGATAATAAGATGTTTCTATAAGACCTGATTTTAGCTATGTATAACCAACTGCCAACGCCCAAACCTAAAAAGAAAAAGCAAGGGTGAACGAAGTAAAAAAGAAGTCTGCTAAGGCCCTGTCTTTGCACGGGTAAAATTTTATATATAAAAAGAAGCTGGGACTAAAGAGCTCAGCTTCCTTTGGTTTATATAATTGTCATTACAAGACGAAGTGGTTGGGCGAAACTCTGTTGACTTTATTCAATTTAGAGTTTCTTATGCACAATTGAGTCTGGAACGAAAGTCTCCAGTTGCAAAGTATACAGTACAATAAACCAACGATGTAATAGCTGATGACACAAAGCACAGTGGGTAGGACTTGCGAAGTCACCCTTTTCTTTTCAAAATTTATACTAAATCATTGATATCAGTGTAGTCACGATTAAGTCCTTGAGCAACTGGTAGGCTAGTCAAGTAACCTTGATAAGTGGTCACACCTTGACGCAAGCCTTCATCTTCAGAGATTGCTTGTGCGAATCCTTTGCCAGCCAAAGCTTCGATATAAGGAAGAGTGACATTGGTTAGGGCGATGGTTGAAGTGCGAGCAACCGCACCAGGTATATTGGCAACGGCATAGTGGAGAACACCGTGTTTTTCATAGACGGGTTCATCGTGCGTTGTCACACGGTCAGATGTTTCGATAAGGCCACCTTGGTCAACAGCAACGTCAACGATGACAGAGCCTGGACGCATTTGTTTGACCATCTCATCTGTCACCAATTTTGGTGCTTTGGCACCTGGAATGAGAACTGCCCCAATCACCACATCCGCATCTCTCACACTGGCTTCGATGTTAAATGAATTGGACATGAGAGTTTGAATTTGGTGACCAAAGACCTCCTCTAAAACGGAGAGACGTTTAGCACTGATATCAAGGATTGTTACTTGAGCACCAAGACCAAGCGCAATTCGAGCAGCATGGGTTCCTACGACACCGCCACCGATGATGGTTACTTTCCCTTTAGGTACACCCGGTACACCACCTAGTAGGACGCCAGAACCTCCTGCTTGCTTAGTTAGGAAATGAGCCCCGATTTGGACTGCCATACGGCCTGCAACCTCACTCATAGGTACGAGGAGTGGTAATTGACCTTGGGAATCACGGACAGTTTCATAGGCAATCCCAGTTGTTTTTGATTCCAACATAGCATCTGCTAATTCTGGAGCAGCGGCCATGTGCAAGTAGGTGAAGAGAAGCAGGTCGTCACGTAAGTAACCATATTCAGAATCTAGTGGTTCTTTTACTTTCACTACCAACTCTGCAGCCCAAGCTTCACTAGCAGTAGCGACAATTTCAGCTCCTTGCTTTTGATAGTCAGCATCAGTAAAGCCAGAACCGAGACCAGCATTTGTTTCGATAAGGACGCGATGACCACGGCCGACTAAACTGTGGACACCAGCAGGTGTGAGGGCAACACGGTTTTCATTATTCTTAATTTCTTTTGGAATTCCGATTAACATAGAGAAAAACTCCCTTTCTATTGACGGGTTGTAAATGATTTATCACATTATCTATAAAATAAGGTGATGATTTTATTCTATATGAAACCGCTTTAAAAAGCAAGAAAAATTTGTTGTAACTTATTTTTTATGCTAGACTGGTAGAAAATATTTTTAAATGGAGGAGAAGTATGGAATCAATCTTTTTAAAACTAGCTCAGTATCCCATAGTCGAGACAGAGCGTTTGTTGCTTAGACCTGTAACTTTGAATGATGCGGAAGCAATGTTTGACTATGCCTCGGACAAGGATAATACACGTTACACTTTTTCAACCAATCAAAATGTAGAAGAAACCAAGAATAATATTGCTCAGTTCTACTTGGCTAATCCCTTGGGACGCTGGGGGATTGAATTAAAAGATAACGGCAAGTTTATCGGAACCATTGACTTGCACAAGATTGATCCTGTTCTTAAGAAGGCAGCTATTGGCTACATTATCAATAAAAAGTATTGGAATCAAGGATTGACGACAGAAGCCAATCGTGCCGTAATTGAGCTAGCTTTTGAGAAGATAGGAATGAATAAGTTAGTTGCTTTACACGATAAGGCTAATCCCGCGTCAGGAAAGGTTATGGAGAAATCAGGCATGCGTTTTTCCCACGAAGAAGCTTATGCTTGTATGGACCAGCATGAAAAAGGCCGAATCGTGACAAGAGTTCATTATGTCTTGACCAAGGAAGACTATTTTGCAAATAAATAAGCAGTTGAAAAGAAATTTTTCGACTGTTTTTTCTTCCTCTTACGAATAATCTAAGAGAGGAGAAAATATGGAAGCAATTATCGAGAAAATCAAAGAGTATAAAATCATCGTCATCTGTACTGGTCTGGGCTTGCTTGTAGGCGGATTTTTCCTGCTAAAGCCAGCTCCACAAACACCTGTAAAGGAAACGAATTTGCAGGCTGAAGTTGCAGCTGTTTCCAAGGATTTGGTATCCGAAAAGGAAGTGAACAAGGAAGAGAAGGAAGAACCCCTTGAACAAGATCTAATCACAGTAGATGTCAAAGGTGCTGTCAAATCGCCAGGGATTTATGACTTGCCTGTAGGTAGTCGAGTCAATGATGCTGTTCAGAAGGCTGGTGGCTTGACAGAGCAAGCAGACAGCAAGTCGCTCAATCTAGCTCAGAAAGTTAGTGATGAGGCTCTGGTTTACGTTCCTACTAAGGGAGAAGAAGCAGTTAGTCAACAGACTGGTTCGGGGACAGCTTCTTCAACAAGCAAGGAAAAGAAGGTCAATCTCAACAAGGCCAGTCTGGAAGAGCTTAAACAGGTTAAGGGACTGGGAGGAAAACGAGCTCAGGACATTATAGACCATCGTGAGGCAAATGGGAAATTCAAGTCGATTGATGAACTCAAGAAGGTCTCTGGCATTGGTGCTAAGACCATAGAAAAGCTAAAAGACTATGTTACAGTGGATTAAGAACATCCCCATTCCCCTAATTTACCTGAGTTTTTTGTTACTTTGGTTTTATTACGCTATTTTCTCAGCATCCTATCTTGCTTTGTTGGGCTTTGTTTTTCTGCTAGTCTGTCTCTTTTTCCAATTTCCATGGAAATCAACAGGCAAAGTTTTAGTGATTTGTGGAGTCTTTGGCTTCTGGTTTCTGTTTCAAAATTGGCAACAGAGCCAAGCGAGTCAAAATCTGGCGGATTCTGTTGAAAGGGTACGGATTTTGCCTGATACTATTAAGGTTAATGGTGATAGCTTATCCTTTCGTGGCAAGTCTGATGGACGTATTTTTCAAGTTTATTATAAAGTCCAGTCCGAGGAGGAGAAAGAAGCCTTTCAAGCCTTGACAGACCTTTATGATATAGAACTAGAAGGGAAGCTTTCGGAGCCAGAAGGGCAGAGAAATTTTGGTGGCTTTGACTATCAAGCCTATCTGAAGACTCAGGGGATTTACCAGACTCTCAATATCAAAAGAATCCAGTCGCTTCAAAAAGTCGGCAGTTGGGATATAGGTGAAAACCTGTCCAGTTTACGCCGTAAGGCTGTAGTTTGGATTAAGACGCATTTTCCAGACCCTATGCGCAATTACATGACAGGTCTCTTGTTAGGGCATCTGGACACAGATTTTGAGGAGATGAATGAGCTTTATTCCAGTCTAGGAATTATCCACCTCTTTGCCTTGTCGGGTATGCAGGTAGGCTTTTTCATGGATGGATTTAAGAAACTTCTCTTTCGATTGGGCTTGACCCAAGAAAAGTTGAAATGGCTGATTTATCCCTTTTCCCTTATCTACGCAGGGCTGACAGGATTTTCAGCCTCGGTCATTCGCAGTCTCCTGCAAAAGTTACTGGCTCAACATGGTGTTAAGGGCTTGGATAATTTTGCCTTAACGGTGCTCATTCTCTTTATTGTCATGCCCAACCTTTTCTTGACAGCAGGAGGAGTCTTGTCCTGCGCTTATGCTTTTATCCTGACCATGACCGGCAAAGAAGAGGATAGACTCAAGGCTGTTGCCAGAGAAAGTCTAGTCATTTCTTTGGGCATCTTGCCCATTCTATCCTTCTATTTTGCGGAATTTCAACCTTGGTCCATTCTTTTGACCTTTGTCTTTTCCTTTCTATTTGACTTGGTCTTCTTACCGCTCTTGTCTATCTTATTTGCCCTTTCCTTTCTCTATCCAGTTATTCAGCTGAATTTTATTTTTGAATGGTTGGAGGGAATGATTCGCTTGGTATCACAGGTGGCAAGTAGACCTCTGGTCTTTGGACAACCCAATGCATGGCTGTTGATACTACTATTAATTTCTTTGGCTTTAGTCTATGATTTGAGAAAAAACATTAAAAAGCTAACGGTATTGAGCTTATTGATTACAGGTCTCTTTTTCCTGATCAAGCATCCACTGGAAAATGAAATTACCATGCTGGATGTGGGGCAAGGCGAAAGTATTTTCCTAAAGGATGTAACTGGTAAGACCATTCTCATAGATGTCGGTGGTAAGGCAGAATCTGATAAGAAAATTGAAAAATGGCAAGAAAAGACGACGACCAGTAATGCTCAGCGAACCTTAATTCCCTATCTAAAAAGTCGAGGAGTAGCCAAGATTGACCAGATGATTTTGACAAATACGGACAAGGAACATGTTGGAGATTTGTTGGAGGTGACCAAGGCTTTCCATGTAGGCGAAATTTTAGTGTCCAAAGGCAGTCTAAAACAGAAGGAATTTGTGGCAGAACTACAGGCGACTCAAACCAAGGTGCGTAGTGTGTCAGTGGGAGAGAACTTACCCATTTTTGGAAGTCAGCTAGAAGTCCTATCTCCAAGGAAAATTGGAGATGGAGGTCATGAAGATTCACTGGTTCTGTATGGGAAATTCTTGGATAAGCACTTTTTCTTTACTGGAAATTTGGGGGAGAAAGGAGAGAAGGACATGCTGAAGCAATATCCTGACCTAGAGGTGGATGTTTTGAAAGCTAGCCAACATGGCTCTAAAAAATCATCAAGTTCAGCCTTTCTAGAACAGCTCAAACCAGAGATCACTCTCATCTCAGTTGGAAAGAACAATCGAACGAAACTCCCCCATCAGGAAACTTTGACCCGACTGGAAGGTATCAATAGCAAAGTTTACCGAACTGACCAACAAGGAGCTATACGGTTTAAAGGTTGGAAAAGTTGGGAAATAGAAAGTGTTCGATAGGAAAGATAAATATTATTATTAGATTTCCTGCGAAACAAAATATGGTATAATAGTTCTATGAATTATGAAGCAAGTAAACAACTAACTGATGCACAATTTAATCGTCTTGTTGGTGTTCAGCGCACGACTTTTGAAGAGATGTTAGCTGTATTAAAAATTAAACACGCAAAAGATGGATAAAAACCTAAATTAAGCCTAGAAGACCTTCTTATGGCCACTCTTCAATATGTGCGAGAATACCGCACTTATGAACAAATTGTGGCTGATTTTGGTATCCACGAAAGCAACTTAACCCATCGGAATCAATGGGTTGAAGTAACT
>NZ_VMLH01000067.1:0-16471 GCF_013276595.1 Streptococcus sp. 10824 | reverse complement strand
TGAGGTTGCAGATAGAACTGACGAAGTCAGTAACATATATACGGTAAGGCGACGCTGACGTGGTTTGAAGAGATTTTCGAAGAGTATAAGTCTATAGTTTGAAACTATAGCTAGCTCTTGAAAAGAAGAAAATGAGTTGATGAAAATAAGTGGTACAATAGTTACTATAGATTTGGAGGTATTGTATGAGCAAGGAATTACACATTAACACAATTTTGGCCCAGGCGGGCATTAAGTCAGATGAAGCGACAGGTGCATTGGTGACACCGCTCCATTTTTCAACGACCTATCAGCATCCAGAGTTTGGTCGATCTACTGGGTTTGACTATACGCGCACTAAAAATCCAACTCGTAGTAAGGCTGAGGAAGTCTTGGCGGCTATTGAGTCAGCAGACTATGCCCTAGCGACTAGCTCAGGGATGTCAGCTATTGTACTGGCCTTTAGCGTCTTTCCAGTAGGAAGTAAGGTCTTGGCAGTGCGTGATCTTTACGGTGGTTCTTTTCGCTGGTTTAACCAAGTGGAGCAGGAAGGTCGTTTCCATTTTACCTATGCCAATACAGAAGAAGAGTTGATTGCCGAGTTAGAAAAGGATGTGGATGTTCTCTATATCGAAACCCCAACCAATCCCTTAATGTTGGAATTTGATATCGAAAAACTAGCAAAATTGGCTCATGCTAAGGGTGCCAAAGTGGTGGTGGACAATACCTTCTATAGCC
Source organism: Streptococcus sp. 10824 (assembly GCF_013276595.1). Taxonomy (NCBI): domain Bacteria; kingdom Bacillati; phylum Bacillota; class Bacilli; order Lactobacillales; family Streptococcaceae; genus Streptococcus; species Streptococcus sp. 10824. The sequence goes on along the minus strand of NZ_VMLH01000067.1, from coordinate 15,754 downwards.
CTATCTACCAACGTCCGATTGAAGATGGAGCAGATATGGTTCTCCATTCAGCAACCAAGTATCTAGCAGGCCACAATGATGTCTTGGCTGGAGTGGTTGTAACCAATAGTTTAGAACTATACGAGAAGCTCTTTTACAATCTCAATACGACAGGGGCAGTCTTGTCTCCATTTGACAGCTACCAGTTGCTTCGTGGTCTCAAGACCTTGTCTCTTCGTATGGAGCGCTCAACAGCCAATGCCCAAGAAGTGGTTGCCTTTTTGAAGGATTCTCCAATAGTTAAGGAAGTTCTCTACACTGGTCGTGGGGGCATGATTTCCTTTAAAGTAGCCGATGAAACGCGCATTCCACATATTTTGAACAGTCTTAAGGTCTTCTCTTTTGCGGAAAGTTTGGGTGGTGTAGAAAGTCTTATTACTTATCCAACGACACAAACCCACGCTGATATTCCAGCAGAAGTGCGCCATTCTTACGGTTTGACAGATGACCTCTTGCGCTTGTCGATTGGGATTGAGGATGCTAGAGATTTGATTGCAGATTTGCGCCAAGCCTTGGAAGGATAAGATAAAGATGGGAAAATATGATTTTACAAGCCTGCCCAATCGTTTAGGGCATCATACCTATAAATGGAAAGAAACAGAAACGGATAGTGAAGTTCTACCAGCTTGGATAGCAGATATGGACTTTGTAGTCTTGCCTGAAATCCGCCAAGCTGTGCAGACTTACGCTGATCAATTGGTCTATGGCTATACCTATGCCAGTGAAGAGTTAATTAAGGAAGTTCAAAAGTGGGAAGCCACACAACACGGTTATCACTTTGACAAAGAGGCTCTTGTCTTTATCGAGGGCGTTGTACCTGCCATCTCAACAGCTATTCAAGCTTTCACAAAAGAAGGCGAAGCGGTTTTGATTAACACGCCTGTCTATCCACCTTTTGCTCGCAGTGTCAAGTTGAACAACCGCAGATTGATTACCAATTCTTTGGTGGAAAAGGATGGTCTGTTTGAGATTGACTTTGACCAACTTGAAAAGGATTTGGTGGAAGAGGATGTCAAACTTTATATTCTCTGCAACCCTCACAATCCTGGTGGACGTGTTTGGGAAAAGGAAGTGTTGGAGAAGATTGGCAAACTCTGCCAAAAACACGGTGTTTTGTTAGTTTCAGATGAGATTCACCAAGATTTGGCCCTCTTTGGTCACAAACACCAGTCTTTCAATACTGTCAACCCTGACTTTAAAGAATTTGCTATCGTCTTGACCAGTGCCACTAAAACCTTTAATATTGCTGGGACAAAAAATTCCTATGCAGTCATTGAAAATCCTAAGTTGAGACTGGCTTTCCAGAAACGCCTGTTGGCCAATAATCAGCATGAAATTTCAGGCTTGGGTTATTTGGCGACAGAAGCTGCCTATCGATACGGTAAAGATTGGCTAGAGGAACTCAAGCAAGTCTTTGAAGATCACATCAATTATGTGGTGGATCTATTTGGAAAAGAGACTAAAATCAAGGTCATGAAACCGCAAGGTACCTACTTGATTTGGCTTGACTTTTCAGCCTATGACCTGACTGATGAAACATTGCAAGAGTTGTTGAGAAATGAAGCCAAGGTTATCCTTAACCGTGGTTTGGATTTTGGAGAGGAAGGAAGTCTCCATGCCCGCATCAATATAGCCATGCCCAAATCTCTGTTGCAAGAAGTCTGTCAGCGGATTGTGGCTACTTTTGCCAAACGTTAAAAATCCATCCTTCTAGGAGAAAAGTCTTCCTAGAAGGCTATTTTCATAGGCGAAAATATGGTATAATAAAAAGATAAGGTAAAGGTGAAAATATGGCTAAATTGATTCCGAGGAAAGTTCGTATCGAAGGTGTTGCCCTTTATGAAACTGGTAAGGTTGATATCATCAAGGAAAAGAACAATCGGCTCTATGCTCGCGTTGCAGAAGAAGAACTGCGCTATAGTTTAGAGGATGATTTGGTTTTTTGTGCCTGTAATTTTTTTCAAAAGAGGGGCTACTGTGTGCATTTGGCAGCGCTAGAGCATTTTCTGAAAAATGATGAGCGTGGTCAGGAAATCTTGTGGAGTCTGGAAGAAGGTCATGAAGAAAAAGAGGCCGTTGAAACCAAGGTGACCTTGGGTGGCAAGTTTTTGGATCGAATTTTATCTCCAAAATCAGAATGCGCCTATGAGTTATCAGCTGTGGGTCAGGTGGAAGCAGGAACCAATCATATCTTGTGGACTCTGAGAATCGGCCAAATCAATAGCCAAAAATACTATGTCATTCGGGATATTCCACTTTTTTTAAGGATTGTCGAGCAGAGAAAGTCGTATATGATTGGCAAGATTTATGAGGAGTCTCTTTCTTGGGAAGCTTTTGATGATGCCAGCCAAGAACTTTTGACTTTCTTGCACGGACTAACGGAGGAAGGGCTGGTTCCAGACCTCTTTTTCCAAAACCAGGGTCGGCACCTCTTTTTCCCTCTGACCTTTTTTGAGCAGGGTGTGAATTTACTGATGGCCTTGCCCCATTTTCAATTTGACCATCAAGTGGATAGCTACCAAACCCTGCTTTTTCAGGATATGCATGCTGATGCCAATCTATTTGCCTTTACAGTAACAGAATACTCGGACTATTTTGAAATGGAAATCAGTGAGAGTCCTAGGGTCAATGTCTTTTATCAGGGAGCAGTACTTTTCCATAAAGGTCAGGTTTATTTTTTAACAGACCAGCAGATGCGTCTTCTCAAGGAAATTAAAGTGTTACCTGTGGGTCAACAAGGAAAGAAATACCTGCAATTTGATAGCAGTGATCGAGACAAATTGGCCTCCTGTCTGACTCTTTTTATCCAGATGGGTACCGTTTCAGCTCCAGAACGTCTACAAATCAAAACTTTTGCGCCCTCTTTTTACTTTGACAGGGAAGAAGATAATCGGATTCGTTTAGAAATTCAGTTTGATTATGGAAATAGACAGGTATCTAGCCGACAAGAGCTAGAAGAATTACCATTTTCAAGTGACACGGACTTAGAAGAAAGAATTTTCCAGGTCTGTTTGGCTGCGGGCTTTGAAGCCGATTTTCAATCTTGGCGTCAGGCCTTAAAAGCGGAGTCTGTCTATCATTTTTTTCATGATATCATTCCAGTCTTTGAAAAACTCGGGCATGTTGACCTATCAGATAAACTAGAAGAGCTTTATAGCCTAGCGAGTCCTCAGGTGCAGATTGCCTCCAAGGGAGGTCTCTTGGAAATCCAGTTTGATTTTCAAGATATTGCCCAGGAGGAAATCGACCAAGCCATGCAGGCCTTGGTTGCCAATCAAGATTTTTATATTGATTCGTCCAATCAAGTCTACTTTTTCGATGAAGAAACCAAGAACATTCGCCAAAATCTACAGGAACTGGGGCAATTTGAATTAAAAGATGGGACCTTGCAGGCTCGGAAATCCTTGACCTACAGTTTAGCTCATCTCTTTGAAGGGCGAGACCGTGTTTCTTTTTCACAAGAATTCCAGAATCTGGCCCAGGATTTGACGCATCCAGAGGACTTTCCTTTGCAAGCAACTCAGGTTCAGGCTGACTTGCGAGATTATCAGGAAAAGGGAATTGGCTGGTTGCAGATGCTCCATCATTATGGTTTTGGTGGGATTTTGGCTGATGATATGGGACTTGGGAAAACCCTTCAGACCATTGCTTTTTTGACTAGTCAAGTGACAAAAGAAAGTCGGGTTTTGATTCTCGCTCCGTCAGGTTTGATTTACAACTGGGCAGATGAGTTTCAGAAATTTGCTCCACAGTTGGATGTGGCTGTTGTTCATGGTTTGAAAGCAAGTCGTGAGGAGATTCTTGCCGAGAGCCATCAAATCTATGTGACGAGCTATGCCACCTTCCGTCAGGACAGTGAGTTTTATCAGGGGATGGCCTTTGACTTCCTTTTCTTAGATGAGGCTCAGGTCATGAAAAATGCCCAGACCAAGATTGCCCAGACCTTGAGACAATTTGTGGTGCCGTCGGTCTTTGCCTTGTCAGGAACTCCGATTGAAAACCATCTGGGTGAGTTGTGGTCTATTTTCCAAATCGTCATGCCCGGACTTTTGCCAAGCAAGAAAGAATTTATGAAATTGCCAGCAGAGCGAGTGGCTCAGTTTATCAAGCCTTTCGTGATGCGACGCAAGAAAGAAGAAGTTCTGACTGAATTGCCAGACTTGATTGAGGTGGTTTATAAAAATGAACTGGAAGACCAGCAAAAGGCTATTTACCTTGCCCAGTTACAACAGATGCGAGACCATCTGGCTCAAGTGTCAGAACAGGAATTTCAGCGAAGTCGTGTGGAAATTTTATCTGGTTTGATGCGCTTGCGTCAAATATGTGACACTCCTGCCCTGTTTATGGAAGATTATCAGGGAGCCAGCGGTAAACTAGATAGTCTCCGAGACCTACTGGTACAAGTGGCAGACGGCGGACACCGTGTCTTGATTTTCTCTCAGTTCAAGGGAATGTTGGAGAGAATTGAACAAGAACTGCCAGACTTGGGCATGACATCTTTTAAAATTACGGGTTCAACCCCAGCCAAGGAAAGACAAGACATGACCAAGGCCTTTAATCAAGGGGAAAGAGATGCCTTTCTGATTTCCCTCAAGGCTGGTGGTGTCGGTCTGAATCTGACAGGTGCTGATACGGTTATCTTGGTTGACCTTTGGTGGAATCCTGCGGTGGAAGCGCAAGCTATTGGCCGTGCCCATCGGATGGGTCAGGAAGAAACGGTTGAGGTTTATCGCTTAGTGACCAGGGGAACCATTGAAGAAAAAATTCAGGAACTCCAAGAACAAAAGAAACATCTGGTGTCACAAGTGTTGGATGGAACAGAGTCACGTGGCAGTCTCAGCCTAGCAGAAATTAGAGAAATTTTGGGGATTTCTGAAGCCAGCACTTGAAAAATCAAGACAATACGCTATAATGAAGTGTTGAAAGGAAATAGAAAATGAAACAAGAACGATTTCCATTGGTGTCAGATGACGAGGTCATGTTGACTGAAATGCCAGTCATGAACTTGTATGATGAGTCTGATCTGATCAGTAATATCAAGGGTGAGTATCGAGATAAAAATTATTTAGAATGGGCTCCTATTGCTGAAGAAAAACCAGTAAAACCGATTGAAAAGCAAGTCGAGAAACCTAAAAAAGCTCCTTTAGGGGTTAAAAAAGAAGGAAAGAGCTATGCGGAGGTGGCGCGTGAAGAAGCGCGTGCGGACTTGAAAAAGAAACGCTCTGCTAACTATCTAACTCAGGATTTCAGCCGTGCGAGACGTCATTCTAAATCAGGCCTTGTTAGACAGGGCAATCAACCGACAGCGCCTTTCCAAAAGGAAAATCCTGGTGAATTTGTCAAATATAGTCAAAAATTGACCCAGTCTCATTACATCTTGGCAGAAGAAGTTCATTCTATCCCTACCAAGAATGAAGAAGTATCAGCACCTGCTCCAAAGAAAAACAACTATGATTTTCTAAAGAAGAGCCAAATATACAATAAAAAAAGTAAACAAACAGAACAAGAACGTCGGGTTGCCCAAGAGTTGAATCTGACCAGAATGACAGAATAGGGGAGAAAACATGCCAAAGACATATCATTTTATCGGGATTAAGGGATCAGGGATGAGTGCCTTGGCCTTGATGTTGCACCAAATGGGGCACAAGGTACAGGGATCAGATGTTGAAAAATACTACTTTACCCAACGAGGTCTTGAGCAGGCAGGAATTACCATTCTTCCTTTTGATGAAAAGAATCTAGACGGTGATATGGAAATTATCGCTGGAAATGCCTTTCGTCCAGATAACAACGTCGAAATTGCCTATGCAGACCAAAATGGTATCAGCTACAAACGTTACCATGAGTTCCTAGGAAGCTTTATGCGTGACTTTGTTAGCATGGGAGTAGCAGGAGCACATGGAAAAACTTCAACGACAGGTATGTTGTCTCATGTCTTGTCTCACATCACAGATACCAGCTTCTTGATTGGGGATGGGACCGGTCGTGGTTCGGCCAATGCCAAATATTTTGTCTTTGAATCTGACGAATATGAGCGCCATTTCATGCCTTACCACCCAGAATACTCTATTATCACCAACATTGACTTTGACCATCCAGACTATTTCACAAGTCTAGAGGATGTTTTCAATGCCTTTAACGACTATGCCAAACAAATTACCAAGGGTCTTTTTGTCTATGGTGAAGATGCAGAATTGCGTAAAATTACGTCTGATGCACCAATTTATTATTATGGTTTTGAAGTAGAAGGCAATGATTTTGTAGCTAGTGATCTTCTTCGTTCAACAACTGGTTCAACCTTCACTGTTCATTTCCGTGGACAAGAATTGGGTCAATTCCACATCCCAACCTTTGGTCGTCACAATATCATGAATGCGACAGCCGTTATTGGTCTTCTTTACACAGCAGGATTTGATTTGAACTTGGTGCGTGAGCACTTGAAAACATTTGCCGGTGTTAAGCGTCGTTTCACTGAGAAAATTGTCAATGACACAGTGATTATCGATGACTTTGCCCACCATCCAACAGAAATTATTGCGACCTTGGATGCGGCTCGTCAGAAATACCCAAGCAAGGAAATTGTAGCGGTCTTCCAACCGCATACCTTTACAAGAACCATTGCCTTGTTAGATGACTTTGCCCACGCTTTAAACCAAGCGGATGCTGTTTACCTAGCCCAAATTTATGGATCTGCTCGTGAGGTAGACCATGGTGATGTTAAGGTAGAAGACCTAGCTAATAAAATCAACAAGAAACACCAAGTCATTACTGTTGAAAATGTTTCTCCTCTCCTAGACCATGACAATGCTGTTTACGTCTTTATGGGAGCAGGAGATATCCAAACCTATGAATACTCATTTGAGCGACTCTTGTCTAACTTGACAAGCAATGTTCAATAGGATGCTCCCATGGAAATTCCAATTAAGATTATTCAGGCAAGCAAGTCTGATTTGCCTGAGATAGAGGCACTTCAGGCCTCGTCTTTTCCAGCTGAAAAGCAGCAACCTTCCCATATCTTAGAAGAAAGTATCCGTAAGTGTGCGGATACCTTTCTTCTAGCTAGGGATGAAAACCAACTTTTAGGCTATATTCTATCAAGTCCTCAGTCAGACAATCCGCAATGTCTAAAAGTAGATTCTTTAGTCATTGAGTCTGACCATCAGAGACAAGGATTGGGAACACTTCTTCTTGCGGCTTTGAAAGAGGTGGCAGTTGAGCTGGATTACAAAGGGATTTGTTTGGAGAGTCCTGATGAGCTGCTTTCCTATTTTGAAATGAACGGTTTTATTGATGAAGAAACTTCCCTTTATGAAACTAGCCAGGGTTTTAGTATGATTTGGTTTAATCCCTATTATCTGGAGGCACAATGAAAATCAGGAAAGCAAGATTAGAAGATTTGGATCGGATTGTTGAACTTGAATTTGAAAATTTTTCGGTCGAAGAAGCCATTCCTCGCTCTGTCTTTGAGGCACATTTGCGAGAAATTCAGACCTCTTTTCTGGTTGCTGAAAAAGAGGGTAGGATTATGGGTTATATAGAAGGACCAGTTGGCCCCCATCGCCATCTGCAAGACCAGTCTTTTACAGAAGAGATAGAAGACCATAGCCATGGGTCGGGGGGCTATATCTCTGTGACCTGTCTGTCTATTGCCAAGGAGGCACAGGGACTCGGACTGGGTCAGAAATTGCTAACAGCCTTGAAAGAAGTTGCTCTTGAATATGAGAGAGATGGCATTAATCTAACCTGTCATGACTATCTTATTGCCTACTATGAAAAGCATGGATTTGTCAACGAAGGCCAGTCCCAGTCAACCTTTGCAGGGGAAACCTGGTATGATATGGTCTGGGAAATGAAAAAATAAGCTAGGAAAAGCATCATAGGTTGCTTTTCTTGGACTTTTAAGATATAATATTATGGATTGTCAACAAGGAGGAAAAACTTTTGAGTGAAAAGTCAAGAGAAGAAGAGAAATTAAGCTTTAAAGAGCAGATTCTGAGAGATTTAGAAAAAGTAAAAGGCTATGATGAAGTTCTGAAAGAAGATGAGGCAGTAGTTCGCACTCCTGCAAATGAACCTTCAGCTGAAGAACTCATGGCTGATTCCTTGTCAACGGTAGAGGAGATTATGAGAAAAGCTCCTACCGTGCCGACTCACCCAAGTCAAGATGTACCAGCTTCTCCAGCAGATGAGATTCAAAGAGAAACTCCTGGTGTTCCAAGTCATCCAAGTCAAGATGTACCTTCCTCTCCAGCGGAAGAAAGTGGTTCAAGACCAGGACCAGGACCTATTAGACCTAAGAAACTTGAAAGAGAATACAATGAAACCCCAACAAGGGTAGCTGTTTCCTATAAGACGGCAGAGAAAAAAGCAGAACAAGCAGGTCCAGAAACACCTACGCCTGCTACAGAAACAGTGGATATCATCAGCGATACACCACGTCGTAGCCGTAGAGAAGGAGCAAAACCCGTTAAGTCTAAGAAAGAGAAGAAGTCACATGTGAAAGCTTTTGTGATTTCATTCCTTGTATTCCTTGCCTTGCTCTCAGCAGGTGGCTACTTTGGTTACCAGTACGTGCTAGATTCTTTATTACCTATCGATGCTAATTCTAAGAAATATGTGACTGTTGGAATTCCAGAAGGTTCAAACGTTCAAGAAATCGGTACGACGCTTGAAAAAGCTGGTTTGGTAAAGCATGGTCTGATTTTTAGCTTTTATGCCAAGTATAAAAATTATACCGATTTGAAAGCGGGTTACTACAATTTGCAAAAGAGTATGAGTACAGAAGACTTACTCAAAGAGTTGCAAAAAGGTGGAACAGATGAACCACAAGAACCTGTCCTTGCGACTTTGACAATTCCAGAAGGTTATACTTTGGATCAGATTGCTCAAGCGGTAGGTCAATTGCAAGGTGACTTCAAAGAGCCTTTGACAGCGGATGCTTTCCTAGCAAAAGTTCAAGATGAGACGTTTATCAGTCAAGCAGTAGCCAAATATCCTACTTTATTGGAAAGCTTGCCTACAAAGGAAAGTGGGGCTCGTTATCGTTTGGAAGGATACCTTTTCCCAGCTACATACTCTATCAAGGAAAGCACAACTGTTGAGAGCTTGATTGATGAGATGTTAGCTGCTATGGATAAGAACCTATCTCCTTACTATAGTACTATCAAATCTAAAAACTTGACTGTCAATGAGTTGTTGACCATTGCTTCCTTGGTCGAAAAAGAAGGTGCCAAGACAGAAGATCGTAAGCTCATTGCAGGTGTATTCTACAATCGTTTGAATCGTGATATGCCACTTCAAAGTAATATTGCAATCTTGTATGCCCAAGGAAAACTGGGGCAAAATATCAGCTTAGCTGAGGATGTTGCGATTGATACCAACATTGATTCACCTTATAATGTTTATAAAAATGTAGGTCTCATGCCTGGTCCAGTCGATAGTCCAAGTCTGGATGCGCTTGAGTCAAGCATCAATCAAACTAAGAGCGATAACCTCTACTTTGTAGCAGATGTCACAGAAGGCAAGGTCTACTATGCTAATAATCAAGAAGACCACGATCGCAATGTCGCTGAACATGTCAACAGCAAATTAAACCAAACAAACTAAAATTATGTGATACTTCACATAATTTTCTTTAGAAAATATTATTAGAAGAAAGTTGAGAAAAATGGCAGAAAAAACATATCCTATGACCCTTGAGGAAAAGGAAAAACTTGAAAAAGAATTAGAAGAATTGAAATTGGTTCGTCGACCAGAAGTGGTAGAACGCATTAAGATTGCCCGTTCATACGGTGACCTTTCAGAAAACAGTGAGTACGAAGCAGCTAAGGATGAACAAGCCTTTGTCGAAGGACAAATCTCTAGCTTAGAAACAAAAATCCGCTATGCTGAAATCGTCAATAGCGACGCAGTTGCCCAGGACGAAGTAGCGATTGGTAAAACAGTCACCATCCAAGAAATTGGTGAGGACGAAGAAGAAGTTTATATTATCGTAGGTTCAGCGGGTGCGGATGCCTTTGCAGGTAAAGTTTCAAATGAAAGCCCAATTGGACAAGCCTTGATTGGCAAGAAAACAGGTGATACAGCAACCATTGAAACGCCTGTTGGTAGCTATGATGTAAAAATCTTGAAGGTTGAAAAAACAGCCTAAAAACAGAAAAAGGAGTGGGGAGGCGATGTACTTCACTCACTCCTTTTTCCATTTTGCTACTCTTCGAAAATCTCTTCAAACCACGTCAGCGTCGCCTTGCCGTATATATGGTTACTGACTTCGTCAGTTCTATCTACAACCTCAAAACCATGTTTTAATACTCATCTACTTTCAAAAAGCATTCTAGTCCATCTCCGATTAACGATGGACGTTATCACCTCCTTCTCCAGTCCTTGTATAACATCTTGAAGTTGATTCATGACATCTTTCAAAGTTCGAAAGGCTTTATTCTTAAATCCACGTTTACGAATCTCTTTCCACACTTGTTCAATGGGGTTCATCTCTGGTGTGTATGGAGGAATAAAGGTAAAACCAATATTAGTCGGAATCTTTAAGGTACTTGATTTATGCCATATGGCATTGTCCATAACGAGTAAAAGATAATCATCTGGATAAGCTTGTGAAAGCTCTTCTAAAAAGGCGTTCATCCACTCAGTATGACATCCACCAGCGATTAAGAAAAATGATTCGCCTGTATGGGCATCAACAGCTCCGTAACAATAGCGAAATTCTCGTATATAGTGACTATGGACATGTGGACCTACTCCCATTGGAGCCCAACAAAATCCCAGTTTACTGATTCTACCGAAACCAGCCTCATCTTGGTACATCAAGCGAACCTTACGAAAATGCCTACTGGTTTTAAAGCGCTTTCTTGTCTTCTTGAATTGAGATTTTATTTTTAGACGCGACAATGGTTTGAACGTCTGCTTTCTTGGGATGTTCTGGACGTGGCCTAATATTTCGCCAACCATGGCGCTTCAAGAGTTGATAAAAGGCATCACATGTGTAGGAAGGACCTAACTCCTTTGTATAAGCCTGAAATAAGGCATCAATTGTAACAAATTCTCCTGCCTCTGCAGCCTTCAAATGACGGGCAATAAAGGCTTTCTCTTCCTCAATTGTCATATATGCATGGTTACGACAACCACGTGTTTCTTTAAGGAGAGAATCGAGTCCGAACTCCTCATATTTTTTTACAGTTGGCCAAATCGTTGTTTGATTACAGTCTAAAAGCTCTATAATCTCTTTATAAGATTTACCCATCAGACGAAATAGAACGATTTGAAGGCGTTTATGATATTTAGCTGTACTAGAGTCTTTTAAAAGTGTTTTGATAGCTTGGATTTCTTCTTTAGTTGATTTCATATTACTACTATATAATGCTTTTTTATTTTAGTCTAGTATGAGCTGACTTCGTCAGTTTTATCTGCAAACTCAAAGCGGTGCTTTGAGCAACCTGTGGCTAGCTTCCTAGTTTGCTCTTTGATTTTCATTGAGTATAAACTTAGCAAGAAGACCTCTTTTTCAGAAAAGCAGGGTTCTTTTTGATGTCTATTCCATCCTTGAAAGTGTAGAACAAACTGTCAATCGAAAGTGATTATGTCCCAAAAAAAATGGTGAGATTGAGGGCAATTATTTTGCTTTCATTTGACAAGAGGAACCCTTGAAGCAGTTTTGTCAGCTAAACCAAGGCTAATCTTAGCCTTGGCTTGTCAGCCTAACAGCATCAAGCATCTTATCAAATGAAATAGAGGGCTAGCTATCAGCTAGTTAAAACATCTAATTTTTAGGAGGGCTGGGTGACTAACTTCATTATAGAACTTTCATTTAGTTAGCAAAAAGGCTTGTTGTCTATAATTGTCTGCATTAGTCTAGATTTTATTTATAGAAAATGTTATAATAGACTGTATTTAAAAAATTTTAAGGAGAAATGACAGAATGTCTGTATCATTTGAAAACAAAGAAACAAACCGTGGTGTCTTGACTTTCACTATCTCTCAAGACCAAATCAAACCAGAATTGGACCGTGTCTTCAACTCAGTGAAGAAATCTCTTAATGTTCCAGGTTTCCGTAAAGGTCACCTTCCACGCCCTATCTTCGACAAAAAATTTGGTGAAGAGTCACTTTACCAAGATGTTATGAACGCTCTTTTGCCAAATGCTTATGAAGCAGCTGTAAAAGAAGCTGGTCTTGAAGTGGTTGCTCAACCAAAAATTGACGTAACTTCAATGGAAAAAGGTCAAGACTGGGTTATCACTGCTGAAGTTGTTACAAAACCTGAAGTAAAATTGGGTGACTACAAAAACCTTGAAGTATCAGTAGATGTAGAAAAAGAAGTAACTGATGCTGACGTTGAAGAGCGTATCGAACGCGAACGCAACAACTTGGCTGAATTGGTTATCAAAGAAGCTGCTGCTGAAAACGGCGACACTGTTGTCATTGACTTCGTTGGTTCTATCGACGGTGTTGAATTTGATGGCGGAAAAGGTGAAAACTTCTCACTTGGACTTGGTTCAGGTCAATTCATCCCTGGTTTCGAAGACCAATTGGTAGGTCACTCAGCTGGTGAAACTGTTGATGTCGTTGTAACATTCCCAGAAGACTACCAAGCAGAAGACCTTGCAGGTAAAGAAGCTAAATTCGTGACAACTATCCACGAAGTAAAAGCTAAAGAAGTTCCAGCTCTTGACGATGAGCTTGCAAAAGACATCGACGAAGAAGTTGAAACACTTGCTGAATTGAAAGAAAAATACCGTAAGGAATTGGCTGCTGCTAAAGAAGAAGCTTACAAAGATGCAGTTGAAGGTGCAGCAATTGATAAAGCTGTAGAAAACGCTGAAATCGTAGAACTTCCAGAAGAAATGATTCACGAAGAAGTTCACCGCTCAGTAAACGAATTCCTTGGAAACTTGCAACGTCAAGGTATCAACCCTGACATGTACTTCCAAATCACTGGAACTACTCAAGAAGACCTTCACAAACAATACCAAGCAGAAGCTGAGTCACGTACTAAGACTAACCTTGTTATCGAAGCAGTTGCCAAAGCTGAAGGATTTGACGCTTCAGAAGAAGAAATCCAAAAAGAAATCGAGCAATTGGCAACAGACTACAACATGGAAGTTGCTCAAGTACAAAGCTTGCTTTCAGCTGATATGTTGAAACATGATATCACAATCAAAAAAGCTGTTGAATTGATCACAAGCACAGCAACAGTTAAATAATCTTAATAAACAAAAATCCCACCTGAATTGGTGGGTTTTCTGATGCACTATTTTCCAAAAATCTCTTTGAGGTCTGCATCTGTAATCCCAATCATGGCTGGGATGCTGTCCCAATTTTCTTCGGTTAGGATGTAGGATTGTTCAGAGATACTTGATGTGGTTGTTTCAGAGATAGCTGGTTGCTTTTCTTCAACAGTTTCCAATAAATCACTGAAGCGTTCAATCAGATAGGTTTTTCGGGCAGTTCCGATATGCTGGGTGGCATAGTCGAAGGCCTGTAATTCGCCTAGTAAGATAAGCTTGCTTTTGGCGCGTGTAATGGCTGTATAGATGAGATTGCGCTCCAGCATACGCCTACTAGCACTGGTGATAGGTAGGATGACAACAGGAAACTCACTTCCCTGAGACTTATGGATACTCATGGCATAGGCTAGGCGAATCTTGTACCATTCGTTACGTGGGTAAGAGACTTCGTTGCCATCAAAATCAATGACAATCTCGTCTTGTTTCGACTCGGTGTATTTACCAGGAATCAGGTCTGTGATGGCTCCCAAATCTCCATTAAAGACATTGATTTCAGCATCGTTGACCAAATGAATGACCTTGTCTCCCTTACGATAGTGGCACTGGGGAGCTTCAAAACTGAGTTGGTCTTTTTGTGGTGGATTGAGAAGGTCTTGCATGAGCTGGTTGATGGAATCAATCCCTGCAGTCCCTCGGTACATGGGAGCCAGAACTTGGATATCACGGGCAGGGATGCCACTTCTGAGGGCAGCGCCTAAGATCTTTTCAATGGTAGCAGGAATATGGCCACTAGCAATTTCAAAGTAGGAACGGTCTGCTTTTTTCTGGGTGAAATCAGCTGGCAGGATGCCCTGTCGAATCTGACTAGCTAGGGTGACGATGGTTGATTCTTCGCTTTGCCGGTAAATTTTTTCCAAGCGAGTCTGAGGAATTAAAGGAATATGAAGGAGGTCAGCTAGAACTTGTCCAGGGCTGACAGACGGTAGCTGATCGCTATCTCCCACGATGAGAATCTTACTGTTAGAAGAGATGTTGGAGAAGAGTTGATTGGCCAGCCAAGTATCCACCATGGAAAATTCATCTACGATGATGAAGTCAGCATCCAGATAATCTTCCAGATGACTGGTATCATCATCACTTGTCATTCCTAAATGACGGTGTATGGTCGCGCTAGGCAAGCCTGTCAATTCATTCATGCGGCGAGCTGCTCGTCCAGTTGGAGCGGCAAGAAGAATAGGTAGGTTGCTTTTTTTCCTGAGGTCAAGTCCTTCTAAAAGGGCATAAACAGTGATGATACCATTGATAACAGTTGTCTTACCAGTACCAGGTCCACCTGTCAGGATAAAGACCTTGTTCTGGATAGCGTCGCAGATCGCCTGTTTTTGAATGTTATCGTACTCAATCCCCAGTTCTTCCTCGACAGTGGCGATATGTTTTTGAATGGTTTCTAAATCTTGGCTCTTCTGTTTTCCTTTTTCAAGGATACGGACCAAGTGACTGCGGATGCCTTCCTCAGCGAAAAAGAGGCTGTTGTCAAAAATCTTGGTATCAATCTGCTGAACCTTGTCTTCTTCGATCAGGTAGGAGAGTTCTTGGGCCACTTGGCTGGGATCCAGTTCCACGGGACGGGAAGACTCAAGGAGAGTAAGGGTTTGTTCCAGCAAATCCCGTGCTTCAACATAGGTGTCCCCTGTTTCCATACAGGCCTGAAAAAGACTATGAACTAGACCGGCACGGAAGCGTTCAGGAGCCTGACTTTCGATGCCTAGTTCTTCAGCTAGTTGGTCAGCAATGGTAAAGCCCAAGCCTTTAATATCCTCGACCAGCTGGTAGGGATAATTTTCAACAACATCAAGGGTTTCTTCCTTGTAAAAGTCTTGAATCTGAAAGGCTAGTTTATTGGGAATGCCGTAGTTGGCTAGTTTAGCCAAAACCATCTCCGTTCCGTAGTTGAGACGGAGAGTGGAGACGAAAGCCTCACGATTTTTGGCAGATAGTCCTGCGATGCCTTCTAACTTTTCTGGGTGTTGCAAAATTTCGTCAATGGTATTGTCACCATAGGTATCCACGATTTTCTGAGCTGTCTTGAGACCAATTCCCTTGAAATGGCTACTTGAAAAGTACTTAACCAGCCCTTTACTAGTTGGTTTTGCGCGTTCATAACGACTGATTTGCAGTTGCTCCCCATACTTGGAGTGCTGGACAATTTGTCCCCAAAAAGTATAGTCTTCTCCCTCAATCACATCAGCCATAGTGCCCGTGACAATGATTTCAAAATCATCAAAATCCTCTGCGTCTGTATCGTCGATTTCTAGGAGGAGGATACGATAAAAATTGCTGGGATTTTCAAAAATAATCCGTTCAATGGTTCCTGAAAAATAAACTTCCATAAGATTCCTTTGCATAAATAGGTGAGAGTTAATACTCTTCGAAGATCTCTTCAAACCACGTCAGCTTCGCCTTGCCGTATATATG
>NZ_VMLH01000066.1:0-9984 GCF_013276595.1 Streptococcus sp. 10824 | reverse complement strand
CAAAACACTGTTTTGAGGTGGCAGATAGAGCTGACATGGTTTGAAGAGATTTTCGAAGAGTATTAAGCCAAATAAAAAATTCCAAAGCAAATGCCTTGGAACTCCGATTTCTATTTTGCTTGAATGATTTTAACAACATCTCCTACACTTTGGAGTTGGTCAATTTCTTCGTCGCTGATTTCGATATTAAATTCATCTTCCAGTGTCAAGATAAACTCCATCAAGTCAACTGAGTCAGCATCCAAATCGTCTTTCAGACTCAAGGATTCTGTCACGACAAAGTCCTCTCCCTGTCGCTCTTGGATAATGGTTACAATACGGTCAAAAATTTCTTTTTCTGTCATCTCTTTTATTCTCCTGAAAATTCACGCGCAGTCTGGGCAACTACGTCTGTTTCTAGCATGGTACGAATCTGGCGAATCGTACTATAAACAGCCTTGGCATCGCTTGAGCCATGAGTCTTGACAACAGGTGCCTTGACACCAAACAAGACCGCTCCACCAACATCTGAGTAGTTGAGCTGTTTTTTCAAACCTCTGAGGCTATCCTTGAGAAGGAGTGCGCCTAGTTTCGCTCGAAGACCACCACCTGTAATAGCTGTCTTGAGCAATCCCATGATTCCCATGGCTGTCCCTTCGATGGATTTGAGCACAGCGTTTCCCGTGAAACCATCTGCCACGACAACATCCGCAACGCCATTCATCAAATCACGTGCTTCCACGTTTCCGATAAAGTTCAAACTTTCATCAGCTGCTAGTAATTCGTAAGTTTCCTTACGAAGCGGGTCACCCTTGCTACTCTCTGTTCCATTGTTAAGTAAGCCAACACGTGGTTGCGCAATGCCACGGACATTTTTAGCATAGAAAGAACCTAGAACCGCATATTGATGGAGGTGCTGGGCTGTATTTTCTGCATTGGCACCGAGGTCCAGCATGTCAAACCCCTTCCCATCTACAGTCGGCAAAGTCGACATAAGTCCAGGACGATCGATGTTCTTGATACGACCCACGATGAAGAATCCTGCCGCCAACAAGGCACCTGTATTCCCAGCCGAGAGAACAGCGTCTGCTTCTCCTTCTTTGACAGCCTTGGCCGCCAATACCATACTGGCATTTTTCTTCTTCCGAATAGCTCTCGTAGGTTCATCGTCTGAATCAATCTTTTCATCCGTATGGATAATGCTGACGCGCTCTGTCGCTGTCAGATATTGCTTGATTTTAGCTTCATCTCCGTAGAGTTGAACCTCAATATCTGAAAAGTCAGCTAGGGCTTGATTGACACCCTCAACGATGGCTTGAGGTGCGTAATCGCCCCCCATGGCATCTACTGCGATTTTTTTCATTTCTTTTCCTCTTTTAGTAATTGTCCCCAGTCTGCTAGGGAATCAATAAATTTCTTTGATTTTAGGTGAATCCCAACGTACTCTTCGTAGAGCTGATCCATAAACTGGCGTAAGTCTTGCTTGATATCGGGCTTGAGCGAAATGGTCTCCAAGGTCTCAAAATCAATGGCTTGAAATTGATTGAGCAGATAAGGGATATTGGGATTGAGATGGCAACGTCTCTCATCCTCATGATAATGCTCTGAACAGAGGCAGGCTCCATATTTGAAAGAAAAGTCAAAAGCCTGACCGACCCGATGGCAAAAGACACACTCATTAAAATTAAGGCTGATCCCAAATCGAGTCAAAATTTGAATTTCAAAAATATTGGTCAAAACCTGATAATCCAAGCCTGCTTCCATCAACTCCAAAGTCTTTTGCAAAAAAGCAAACAAGGGAGCATCCTGCTGATTGTCCTGCAAACTAGCATCTGCAAGAGCTGCCACATAGGTCGCATAGGCCATGACAAAGAGGTCACTATTAATCTTGGGAAAAGTCATGACCTCATGATAGTCTTCGATGTAACTGAGTCCGTCATCATTGATTCGCAAGAGAAATCGTGCCAGCACCAAGGGCTGAATAACAGGCGCCAGCTTAGACTGACCAGCGTGTTTGACAAAAAACATGCGTTTGCCAACCTGCTCTGTAAAAATCTTGACGAGCTTGTCATCCTCACGAAAATTGCGATTATAGAGCACCAAGCCTTGACTCGTGATAGACTGAATCATGCTTCTCTCATATACTCCTCAAGTCGTTTCATGGCTTCTTTGATAGTCTCCATGCTGGCTGCATAAGACAGGCGAACATAACCTTCTCCATAACACCCAAAGGCAGCACCAGGGATAAAGGCAACAGCCTTCTTCTGAGCAAAATCCTTTAGAAAGGCAAAGGAGTCTTGGTTGTAACCAGCTGGAATCTTAGCAAAGATATAGAAGGCACCGTCTGGTTTGATAATCTCAAAACCAAGAGCAGTCATTTTCTCGATAATATAATCACGACGCTGGATATATTCCTTCTTCATAGGCTCCGCATCGTTTTTACCAGCCGTCAAGGCCTCCACCGCAGCGTGTTGCGCCATGGTATTTGCGGCAGTCACCAAGTACTGGTGACTCTTGATTAACTGAGCTGTGAAGGCCGCAGGAGCGAAAATTAGTCCCAAACGCCAACCGGTCATAGCATGCGATTTAGATAGACCATTGATAATGATAGCCTGGTCTCTCAACATCGTTCCTAGAGATACATGGGCTTCGCCTGTATAGGTCAATTCTGAGTAAACCTCATCACAGACAACGAAAATTTCGTACTTGCGTAAAACGTCTGCCAAGGCCTCCAACTGCTCCCGACTATAGGTAATTCCTGTCGGATTAGCTGGATAGTTGAGAATAACCGCCTTGAGCTTGTCTCCCTGCTCCAAAATGGCCTTTTCCAACATCTCAGGAGTCAAGACAAAACCATTTGCAGTTGTGTCAATCTCGACAATCTCTGCCCCAACTAGATTGACAATCGGTTCATAACCTGGATAGGCAGGAGCTGGCAAGAGCACCTTGTCTCCCTCTTCCAAAATAGCTGTCAAAGTCGCAGATAAAGCCTCTGTCGCCCCAATTGTAACCAGGATTTCATTTTCAGGAGCATAGTCCAGTTGGTACTTTTCCTTAACAAAGTCACTGGCTGCCTGACGTAGAGTCAGCAGACCACTCATCCCTGTATAGTAGGATTGGTTCTGGTCAATCGCTCGCTTGGCCGCCTCCTTGACATGATCTGGCGTTGTAAAATCAGGTTCCCCCAAGGTCAAACGCAAGACCCCAGGAATCTCCGAAATAGCCTGGTCAAACTGACGAATCAACGAAACTTGAATCTTATCTAACTGTTTATTAAAGCGCTTAGTTAAGTCCATAGATACCTCCTACTGTAAAAACGTATCTCTATTATACTACAAAAGCCCCCCGACCGCAAAAATACATAATAGAATAACTTTCCACTTTCTACTTTACTTTTCCTGTTTTTATGTCTATAATGGTAAAAGATTTTATTTGGAGGTTTTTATGTCATTTCTATCAAAAAATGGAGCAGGTATCTTGGCCTGCCTTCTCATTTCTATCGTATCTTGGTACTTAGGAGGATTCTTCCCTGTGATTGGCGCGCCCGTTTTTGCCATTTTCATAGGCATGCTCCTACATCCCTTTCTCTCGTCCTATAAACAACTGGATGCTGGTTTGACCTTTAGTTCCAAGAAGTTGCTCCAATATGCCGTTGTCTTGCTTGGTTTTGGTCTCAATATCTCGCAGGTCTTCGCAGTTGGCCAATCTTCACTCCCTGTCATCCTGTCCACTATCTCAATAGCTCTGATTATTGCCTACCTCTTCCAGCGTTTCTTTGCACTGGATACAAAACTGGCTACCTTGGTTGGAGTAGGTTCTTCTATCTGTGGGGGTTCTGCCATTGCAGCGACAGCGCCCGTTATTGATGCTAAGGAAAAGGAAGTAGCCCAAGCCATTTCCGTTATCTTTTTCTTCAATGTCTTGGCTGCGCTCATCTTTCCAACCCTCGGCACCTGGCTTCATCTATCCAATGAAGGCTTCGCCCTCTTTGCAGGGACTGCGGTCAACGACACTTCCTCTGTAACGGCTGCCGCCAGCGCTTGGGACAGTCTTTACCAAAGCAATACCCTCGAGTCTGCAACCATTGTTAAACTCACACGTACTTTGGCCATTATCCCTATCACGCTCTTTCTCTCCTACTGGCAAAGTCGCCAACAAGAAAACAAGCAAAGCCTACAACTGAAAAAAGTCTTCCCACTTTTTATCCTTTACTTTATCCTTGCATCGCTCCTAACCACCCTTCTGACCTCTCTCGGTGTGTCTAGTAGTTTCTTTACCCCTCTCAAACAACTTTCCAAATTCCTCATTATCATGGCCATGAGTGCTATCGGTCTCAAAACCAATCTAGTAGCTATGGTCAAATCCAGTGGAAAATCCATTCTTCTTGGAGCCATCTGCTGGATTGCCATCATCCTCACCACTCTTGGTATGCAGACCCTTATCGGCATTTTCTAATACTCTTCGAAAATCTCTTCAAACCACGTCAACGTCGCCTTNNTTGAGCAGCCTGCGGCTAGTTTGCTCTTTGATTTTCATTGAGTATAACACAAAAGGTAGCCCACCAGCTACCTTTTTCTTATGCTTCCTCAATCAAGCGTGTATGTTCTCTCTTGATGCAACGATTCATCACGATGTCATCACATCCACCAGCACGCAAAATCTCTTCTGCTTCTAGACTTTCAAGTCCTAGCTGTGCCCAAAAAATCTTAGCATCAGCCTTGAAAAAATCACGCGCCACATCTGGCAAAAACTCACTGCGACGGTAAACATTGACAATATCTACAGGAAAAGGAATCTCTGCTAGACTAGCATAAGCCTTTTCACCCAATATTTCGCCACCTGCCGCCTTGGGATTGACTGGAATAATTTTATAACCCCGAGCCTGCATTTCCTTGGTCACTCGATTACTGGTTGTTTCCTCACGATCTGATAACCCCACTACAGCAAGGGTTTTACTCGTTGCGAGATACTGACGAATCACGCCATCACTTGGATTGATAAATTCTTGACTCATAGAAATCCTCCTTTTTCATCAGTATAGCACATTTTGAAAAGGCTTGCATAATTCTACTACAAAAAGGAGGACTAGCCCCCTTTTTATTTAGCCTCGTACCAGGTTGCCCCTTCATTTTCATCTGCGATGAGGGTAACACTGAGTTGAATGGCTTCTTCCATGGTTTGTTTGACCAATTTTTTCATCTCTGCCAATTCAGATTTAGGAACTTCAAGGACGATTTCATCGTGCACTTGCAGAAGCATCTTAGTCTGATAACCACCTGCAACCAAGGCTTTATCTAGCTGAATCATGGCAATCTTGAGAATATCTGCTGCCGAACCCTGAATAGGAGAATTGATGGATGTCCGCTCCGCAAAACCACGAATATTAAAGTTGCGCGAATTGATATCTGGCAACTCACGACGACGCTTGAAGAGGGTCTCCACATAGCCCTTATCACGCGCCTCACGCACCACTTCATCCATGTAGTTTTTAATACCTGGGAAGCGTTCAAAGTAGGTATCAATGTAGGCTTTGGCCTCCTTACGGCTAATGCCCAGATTATTAGACAAACCAAAGTCTGAAATACCATAAACCACTCCAAAGTTAACCGCCTTGGCATTGCGACGATCGTTTGCAGTCACATCCTCAGGACGCTCAATGCCAAAGACCCGCATGGCTGTCGAGGTATGGATGTCCGCTCCCTCTTGGAAGGCCTTAATCAAGTGCTCATCCTTAGAAATATGCGCCAAAACGCGCAATTCAATCTGTGAATAGTCCGAGCTGAGCAATACACTATCCTCCCACTCAGGCACAAAAGCCTTACGAATGAGACGACCCTGCTCCAAACGGGCAGGAATATTTTGCAGGTTTGGATCCACACTAGACAGACGACCTGTTTGGGTCAAATCCTGCACATAACGAGTATGAATCTTGCCATCATCCAAAATCCAGTCCTGCAAGCCAATTACATAAGTCGATTGAATCTTAGCAATTTGACGGTAGTCTAGGATTTTCTTAACAATCGGAGCAATAGGAGCCAAGCGTTCCAAGACATCCACCGCTGTCGAATAACCTGTCTTGGTTTTTTTAGTGTATTCTAAAGGAAGTCCCAATTTTTCAAAGAGAAGCACGCCCAACTGCTTAGGCGAGTTGATATTAAACTCCTCACCAGCCAACTCGTAAATCTCTTGAGTCAGTTTTTCAATGACAAGCTCATTTTCAGCCTGCATCTCACACAAAGTCTCTTTCTTGACCCTAATTCCAGCTATTTCCATCTTGGCAAGGACAAAAGCCAGAGGTTGCTCTATATCATAAAGAAGCTCTAATTGCCCATTTTCGCTGAGTTTTTCAAGCAAAATAGGCTCTGTTTCAACCAAAACAGCAAGTTTACAAGCTAAGTGTTCCAAGAATTTCTCACGTTCAGGAATGGCCTTTTTAACACCCTTACCGTAGAAAGTTTCATCATCAACCAAGTAAGTCTGACCATAAAGACTAGCGATGGTCGCAATTTCATTGTCCTCCACAGTCGAAAGGAGGTATTTAGCCAAACGGATGTCAAAAGCAGGCGCCTGCAAATCCACACCCAAACGTTGCAAAAGAACTTTAACCTTCTTAAAGTCATAAACTCTCAGAGATGTTTTTTCTAAGAAATCCTTGAAAATCGGGTCTTGCAACAGCTCAAGCTTGTCTGTGGCATAGAGCTTATCCCCACAAGACCAGGCAAATCCAACCAAATTATCCGTATGGTAATTCTCACCAAAAAGCTCAAAGTGGAAGATAGACTCTTCACTCAGCATATCTTGACTGATTTGGTCAACAATAGTAAAATCCAAACTCTCAGACACATCAGCTGACGACACATTTAAAGCCTGCTTGAGCTGTTTGAAGCCCATCTCATCGTAGAATTTTCCAAGATTTTCAACATCTGGACCACTATAGACCAAGTCCTCTAAACCAATCGCAATCGGTGCCTTGGTATCAATGGTCGCTAGTGTTTTAGACAAAAAGGCCTGTTCCTTATCATTAATGAGATTTTCCTTCATCTTAGAAGCCTTCATCCCATCGATATTTTCATAAATCCCCTCAAGCGAACCATACTCCAGCAAGAGTTTGATACCCGTCTTTTCACCAATTTTGGTCACCCCAGGGATATTATCCGACTTATCACCCATGAGCGCCTTGAGATCGATAAACTGAGTCGGTGTGATGCCCATCTTTTCCATGAGATAATCTGGCGTAAAGGCCTCAAACTCAGCCACACCTTTCTTGGAAATTTCAACCACCGTATGCTCATCCGTCAGCTGAATCAAATCCTTGTCCCCACTGACAATGGTAATATCAAAACCATCCTGCTCTGCTAGTTTATCCAGTGTCCCAATGATGTCATCCGCCTCATACTGAGCCAACTCATAGTGACGAATCCCCATATGATCCAGCAACTCACGAATAAAAGGAAATTGCTCACGAAACTCATCCGGAGTCTTAGCCCGACCACCCTTATAGTCCGCATACATCTCTGTACGGAAAGTCGTCTTTCCCGCATCAAAGGCTACTAAAATATGACTAGGCTCAACCCGCTCCAACAAATGGCTCAACATCAACTGGAAACCATAAATCGCATTGGTATGCAAACCAGCCGCATTCTTAAAACGGTCCAACTGCTGATAGAGCGCAAAAAACGCCCGAAAAGCAACAGAAGACCCATCAATCAATAATAATTTTTTCTTATCCATACACCCATTATAAAGGAAAGAATCAAAAAATACCATTGGAAAGAGCCATACCCAATATTTTTCATACTTTTTCCGAATAAATAGATAGAAGCATTGAAACTAGTAAACTTAGATTTAAAAATGTGCTATAATGAAAGACAAACTATAAAAAAAGTCAATAGTTTATCTAAAATATTTCTTATTTCAATTTGATGATTTAGCGATGATTTTAGAGCACGGCAAAAATCCCTTGAAAAAGTCCATTTTTTTCAAAGGTAATCTTGTGTTAATTTCAGAAATTACATCACTTTTTGTTCGTCAAATGGTAGCTCTTTTTTAGGAGATAAAACATGGTTCGGATAAGTTTTTTTTGCAAGGTGGATGATGGCTACATTGTAATGTTTTCCTTGTTCTAACTTAGTCTTAAACTAGGCCTTAAAAGCAGGTGAAAAGCGATTGCATGCTTTGCCAGCTGATGAACGACTACAGAAACGTCAAGAAGAGCTCCACCCCCTAATGGAAGATTTCTTTGCTTGGTATCGATGTCAGTCAGTTTTAGCAGGTTCAAAACTAGGAAGGGCTATTGAATACAGCCTCAAGTATGAAGAAACCTTTAAGACCATTTTAAAAGACGGACATCTGGTCCTTTCCAATAATCTAGCTGAACGCGCCATTAAATCATTGGTTATGGGACGGAGTAAAAGAGTCCAGTGGACTCTTTTAGCCTAAGCTAAATTTTAAAAAGCGAGGGTGGTTGTTTTCTCAAAATTTTGAAGGAGCTAAAGCAAGAGCTATTATTATGAGCTTGTTGGAAACAGCTAAACGTCATCAATTAAATAGTGAGAAATAGCTATCCTATCTTCTAGAATGTCTTCCGAACGAGGAAACTCTCGTAAACAAAGAGGTTTTAGAGGCTGATTTACCATGGACTAAAGTTGTACAAGAAAAGTGCAAATAAGAAATCTCCAGATTAGGAACTATCCGTGAGTTCTCTAGGCTGGAGATTTTTCAATATACTTCGTTATTAGGCGGTTACGACTGAAATATCGTCTTGTTCACTTTTTATTTTCTTCTAACCAATAGACGGAGTTGCAAGGAAAATGCCAAAAACTCTACCCCTATAGCTAACAAAGAGCAAAAAAACTAGGAGAGAACTCTCCTAGTTTTAAATTATCTTGGATTATTTAACCCACTCACCGTTGTGGTTTACTTTATAACCATCTACAGTTGTATTAACTGCAAGAGCTCCTGACGCGTATGAGTAGTACCATTTACCACCAACTTGATACCAACCAGTTGCCATTGCACCTGATGATTTCAAGTAGTACCAAGTACCGTTATCTTTAACCCAACCAGTTGCCATTGAACCGTTGTCGTTTAGGTAGTACCAAGTACCATTGTCTTTAACCCAACCAGTTGTCATCCAACCAGCTTGGTCAAAATAGTACCAAGTTCCATTGATTTTTTCCCAACCATTAGTTGTGTAAGAACCATCAGCGTGTTTGTACCACCAGCGAGAACCTGATTTAATCCATTCAGCTTTTTGAGCAGGTGTTTCAGCAGAAGCTACTAATTGAGGAGTTTTCAAAAGAGTTGCTTTACCATTTTGTACTCGAACTGTTAATTTATATGTTCCACGTTTAGTTTTAACTTCAACAGTACTATTAGCTGATTTTTCATACTTAATCTCAACTGCTTTACCATCAAGTTTCAGTTCATTACCTTCTTTATCATAAACCTTAACATATCTATCGGTAACAACTCTTTGTTTATTAGATTGTTGAGATTGTTGAGATGCAAGGTGAGACTTAATATCATCAATAGTCAAATCACCATTTTCAGTAGTATTAACTTTACCACTTGCTTCTTCTCCACGTTTAGCTGCTGCTTCTGCTGCTTCTGCTGCTTCTTTAAAGAGTTTAGAAACTTCTGCACTTGGTTCTGTTCTCTCATCAGCTGCAGGTTTAGCATTTGGCAATGTTTGAACATTAGCCTCACTAAAAGTTGCTGTATCAGCTGAAACAGCTTGTACAGCACCAAATGCTGCAAGAGCGACTGCGCTTGTCAATAAAACTTTTTTCATCGTTTTATCTCCTTTGTTTTTCTTTAAAATATTTTTTCGTAAGACTACCTTACTACCATAGATTATATAAATATTTGCAGGATTTGTCAAGAGTTTTCTTCGAGTTTTTAAACTTTTTACCTATTTTTTCAAAAAAGCCAAATTTCAAGTTCAAGTTAGCCATCAAGAAGTCTTCTCTGGGTGATTTGTAGTGCAAGCATTTTTTAGGATAG
>NZ_VMLH01000065.1:0-4705 GCF_013276595.1 Streptococcus sp. 10824 | reverse complement strand
GATTTTCATTGAGTATTACAGTGAACAATTTTTCTAGCTATTGTAACAAAAAAGTCACCCGAAGGCAACTTTTTTCGTCCATAAACTTTCAAAAGAGAATGGCTTATTCAGAGCTAAAAGCTGCTGCTTGCTGCATTTGGTAATACTTACCCTTTCTAGCCATGAGATCCTGATGATTGCCATGCTCCACGATGTCGCCATCTACCAAGACAAGAATCAAATCCGCATCCTGAATGGTTGACAAACGGTGGGCGATGATAAAGCTTGTGCGCCCCTTCATGAGTTTTGCAAAGGCATCCTGTACTAGCACTTCTGTCCGTGTATCGATGGAGGAAGTTGCCTCGTCTAAGATAAGAATCTTTGGAATAGCCAAAAAGACTCGCGCTATAGTCAAGAGCTGGGTCTGACCGACAGAGAGAGATTCTCCTGCATTTTCTAACTTGGTATCGTATCCCTGTGGCAACTGTTGGATGAAAAAATCTGCATTGGCTGCTTTGGCAGCAGCAATCACCTGCTCCCGACTGGCTTCAGGATTTCCAAAAGCAATATTGTCATGAATGGTTCCTTGCTTGAGCCAGGTTTCTTGGAGCACCATGCCAAACTGCTGTCTCAATGATACTAGGGTATAATCATAAATGGATTGCCCATCCAGCAAGATATCTCCTGAGTTAATAGGATAGAAACGCATAAGAAGATTGATAAGGGTTGATTTTCCTGCACCTGTCGGACCAACGATGGCTACCTTGCTACCAGCTGGAATATCAATAGATAAATCCTTAATCAAAATCTTTTCAGGATGGTAACCAAAAGAGACATGTTTAAAGGAAATAGCTCCCTTAACTTGGTCACTGGTCAAGACTTCCTTGCCTGTTTCAGCAACCTCAGGACTTTCTAAGACAGCATAGACGCGCTCTGCGCAAGCCAGAGCACTTTGCAACTCAGCTAGCACTGAAGAAATATCGTTAAAGGGCTTGGTATACTGTTGGACATAGTTCAAAAAAGTCACTAAACGCCCAATGGTCAAGGTTGACCCCATCATGATACGATAAGCTCCTACTCCAGCTAGAATCGCATAAATGAGCGCATTGACAAAGCGAGTCGAAGGATTGACCGTTGAAGAATAAAAGATGGCCGACTGCGAATAGCCTGCGTAGTTGTCATTAGCCTCACACAGTCTTTTGATAAACTCTACCTGAGCATTAAAAGATTGAATAATAGTCTGCTGGCTAAGCGATTCTTCAATCAACTGAGTCTGAATTCCCCTTGTCTCTGTTTGCTTCTGGAAGAGATGATAGGAGCGTTTGGCAATAAAGCGTGAAACCACCATGGAAAGTGGCGTCAACAGCAAGACTAAGAGAGTCATGAGGAGGTGAATTTGCAGCATGGCTAGAATGCTAACCAGAATCATCAAGACACCAATGAAAAATTGGTTAAAAATCATGGTCAAGCCAGCTGCTAACTGTTCGATGTCCGTGGTTACCCGACTGACCATCTCTCCACTTCCTTGCCGCTCCACAAAAGCAATCGGTAAACGATGGAGCTTATAGATGATTCGCTCTCGCAAGTCTCTGGTATAAGAGAAGATTAGGCGATTATAAAGAAGAGGATTGGCCCATTGTACCAGAGTATTTCCTATAACTACCAAGATCATCTGGAGAAAAATCTGCCAAAAAACTGGTGAAGAACCAGCCACTAGGACTTGGTCGATGACCTGCCCAATCAAGATAGGTAGGTAGATTGATAAGCCAACCTGGGTAATAGTTCCTAGAAAGGCTAGGAAAAGGAGGAAGGGATTGCTTGCTAAATCTTTTGCCAAGCGTGTGAGCGTCTGGTTTGCAGTTTGTCGTCTCATGCTAGTCCTCCTTTCCATGTTGGGATGCATTGATTTCGCGATAAACTTGACTAGATTTCATCAAGTCCTCGTGCTTGCCGATAG
Organism: Streptococcus sp. 10824; assembly: GCF_013276595.1. Lineage (NCBI taxonomy): Bacteria > Bacillati > Bacillota > Bacilli > Lactobacillales > Streptococcaceae > Streptococcus > Streptococcus sp. 10824. The sequence goes on along the minus strand of NZ_VMLH01000065.1, from coordinate 2,769 downwards.
CTAGGAGCTCTCCTTTTTCTAAGAGGAGAATCTGGTCAGCCATCTGTAAAGTCGAGGTTCGTTGAGAGATCAAGATTAAGCTCGTATTTAGCAAATTTTCTCGGATAGCTTTCAAGAGCTTAGACTCGGTAATGGTGTCGAGGGCCGAGGTCGCATCATCTAGGATGAGAAATGGAGCTTGGCGCAAGACTGCGCGAGCAATAGACAGCCTTTGTTTTTGTCCACCTGAGAAATTTCGACCTCCTGCCTCAACAGTGGCATCCAAGAGCCCTTCCTTTTCACTAACAAAATCCTTAGCTTGCGCAATCTCCAAGGCCTGCCAGAGTTCCTGGTCAGATACTTCTTGATGTAAACCTAGAGTCAAGTTAGAACGAATGGTTCCCTTAAAGAGTTCGACTTTTTGGGGCACATAGGCAATCCAAGACCGCCACTGCTCCAAATTAAGAGGACTACGTCCATTTCGATAAAGGTCTATACTCCCCTTGTCTGCTGGATAAAGTCCAAGTAAGACTTGCACCAAGCTTGATTTACCAGAACCAGTTCCTCCGATGATACCAAGGATTTGCCCTTGCTTCATATTAAAGGAAATGTCTCTCAGAGAAGGCTGGGCCGCATCAGGATAGGTAAAGGTCAGTTCTTGAACTTGTAAAACCTGATCACTGCTAGCTTGCTTTTGTTCTAATTCTGAATGAATATCTTCTGGAGCCTCAGCAAAAACTTCCTCGATTCGCTTAGCTGAGATGTAGGACTGGTTGAGGGAATTGATCAGCATGGCTAGCTTGACCAATTCCACCAAAATCTGTAAGAGGTAATTGATAAGAGCAATGAGAGCACCTTGACTGAGCACTCCTCCTTGAATTGAAATATAGCCTTGCCAGATAATAACGAGAAGAGTTCCATTGACAATCAGATAGGTCAGAGGTGTTAATAAACTAGACCAGAAACCTGTCTTTTCTTGTAATCTAGCATAAACTTGGTTAAGGGTTTGAAAAATCTGTAACTCTCGTTTTTCTTGACCAAAAGCACGAATAACCCGCATCCCTTGCAATTGCTGGCGCGTTTCCTGAACCAGTTGGTCCGTTTTCTTTCTGAGACTACTGTAGAGAGGATTGACCAATCGAGATAACCCTACAATGACAATGGTCAAAATGGCAACCATGACTAAGAACCAGAAAGTCAACTCAGCTGAGATTCGATAAGCCATAAAAATGGCACCAAAAACGATAATGGGCGCTCGCAAAAAGAGACGCAGGAATTGATTGATACCAGTCTGAATCTGGTAGGTATCCGAAGTCAAGCGAGTGACCAAACTAGAAGTTGTCAGACGGTCTCTGCTGTCCTTGGACAAGGAAAGAATATGACGATAAAGATCGTTTGTCAATTCCTTAGCAAAGCCTACTGCTGCCTTTGCTGAGTAAAATTGAGCTATCAAGGCCACTAAAACGCCAATTACTGCAAAGATAAGGAGCAGGCCAATCTGCATCCAGAGATGACCTTGATCTCCCTGAGGTAAAGATTGGTCAACAATCCCAGCAATCACCATGGGAACCAAGAGCTCAAAAACAGCTTCTAACAGCTTGAACAAGGGGGCTAAAATTGATTCCTTGATGTAGGGTTTGAAGTAAGATAATAGGTGTTTCATAAATCCCTTCTATTCATATTCTAGAAATGAAGAAAGTGGGAAGCCCCACTCTCTGTTTTATTTGTTTAAGTAAGGCAATAGATAGCCATATCCTGCTTTTTCCATCTCATCCTTGGCCACAAAGCGTAAAGAAGCAGAATTGATACAGTAACGGAGGCCGCCTAACTCCCGCGGTCCATCTGTGAAAACATGACCCAAGTGAGCGCTGCCTGAACGAGAACGAACTTCAATTCGCTCCATTCCATGGCTCAGATCCTTGTAATAATGAATCAACTCTTTGGAAATCGGACGGCTAAAACTTGGCCAACCACAACCTGAAGCAAACTTATCCTTGGCAAAAAAGAGTGGCTCACCCGTCGTAATATCTACATAAATCCCCTCTTCAAAGGTTTGGTCATAGGCATTGGTAAATGGAGCCTCTGTAGCAGCTTCTTGTGTGACACGATAAGACTCTTCAGATAGACTGGCCTTTAACACTTCTTGGCTAGGCTTTTCATAGTTTGCTGCATCAATCAATGGCTTATCAGCATCGGTCACATCGATATGACAGTAACCTGAAGGATTCTTCCTGAGATAATCTTGGTGGTAGTCTTCAGCCAGAATGTAGTGGCGTAATTGCTCCACTTCTACTGCAATCTTTCGATCCAGCATGCGTTCCTGCTCCTGTACCACTGTGTAGATAGCTGGCAAATCTGCTTCATCCTGATAATAAATCCCAGTTCGATATTGGCGACCACGGTCATTCCCTTGTTGATTGATAGATAGAGGATCGATAACTCGGAAATAATAAAGTAAAATCTCTCTGAGTGACACTTCCTTCTCATCGTAAATCACTTGGACCGTTTCTGCATGGTCTGTTTCCTTGATCAACTGGTAATTGGTCGTTTCGACTTGACCATTAGCGTAGCCAACACTGGTTTCTAGCACTCCAGAAATGCGTGAAAAATATTCCTCTAGGCCCCAAAAACAACCACCTGCTAGATAAATTTCTGCCATCTTTATTTCTCCTTTATCACGTTTTTAACTAATACTCTTCGAAAATCTCTTCAAACCACGTCAGCTCACATCTGCAACCTCAAAACAGTATTTTGAGCTAACTTCGTCAGTTCTATCCACAACCTCAAAAC
>NZ_VMLH01000064.1:0-16016 GCF_013276595.1 Streptococcus sp. 10824 | reverse complement strand
AGACGTTTGTGATATTTGGCGTACGATGAATCTCTTAGGAGTTGTTCAATTTTTTGTGTTTCTTCGTTTGTAAGTTTCATAACTACTATTATAAGATGTTTTTTGATTTTAGGATAGTATTAGACTGTAATCAAACAACGATTTGGCCAACTGTAAAAAAATATGAGGAGTTCGGACGCGATTCTCTCCTTCAAGAAACACGTGGTTGTCGTAACCATGCATATATGACAATTGAGGAAGAGAAAGCCTTTCTTGCCCGTCATTTGAAGGCTGCAGAGGCAGGAGAATTTGTTACAATTGATGCCTTATTTCAGGCTTATACAAAGGAGTTAGATCCTTCCTACACACGTGATGCCTTCTATCAACTCTTGAAGCGCCATGGTTGGCGAAATATTAGGCCACGTCCAGAACATCCCAAGAAAGCAGACTCTCAAACCATTGTCGCGTCTAAAAATAAAATCTCAATTCAAGAAGACAAGAAAGCGCTTTAAAACCAGTAGGCATTTTCGTAAGGTTCGCTTGATGTACCAAGATGAGTCTGGTTTCGGTAGAATCAGTAAACTGGGATCTTGTTGGGCTTCAATGGGAGTAGGTCCACATGTCCATAGTCACCATATACGAGAATTTCGCTATTGTTATGGAGCTGTTGATGCCCATATTGGAAGATATCATGAATCAACTTCAAGATGTTATACAAGGACTGGAGAAGGAGGTGATAAAGTCCATCGTTAATCGGAGATGGAATAGAATGCTTTTTGAAAGCAGATGAGTATTATATGCAATTTCTTTATAATAAAAAGACCGGATTGCTCCGATCTTTTCAATAGTTCGTATTCTCAATTTCTGTTTTAAAAATAGCTAAGGTTAACGTCAAATGACTAAGCGTCCTATTTCATACGATAAAAATCAATCACTAGACCAGCAGGACCTTTTACAATCAAGGATTCTGTTCCCCAATCCGTTTCACAAGGACCGTGTAAAATCTCGACACCGATCTCTTTTAAACGTTGGTAATTCTGATTTAGATCCTCAACCTCGATATGAATAATGATTCCTGACTGAAAGTTTTCCAAAGGAACCAAATGATTTTGAGACAACATCAGACAGTGACTGCCAATCGTAAACTGAGCAAAACCATCATCAGCATAATCTGCCTTTTTATCCAATATATGCTCCAAGTCAGTACAGACTTGGGGAACATTTGAAACGATAATATCTAATTGATTTAAATTCATTTACTCTCCTCCATAAAAAGACCGGATTGCTCCGATCTTTTAAAGTTCCGCTCTATGAAAATCAAAGAATAAAGTCTACAAGTTTCATATTTGATTTTCGGCGAGAGGAATTATTTAATTGCGCGTGATTGCAACCCTTCTTCTTCCAAGAAGAGACGGAATGGTACGAGTTCTTCTGCTTCGTATTTTTCTTTGAAGGCTTTGATAGCTTCTTCTGAGTGAAGTTTTGGATCCAATTCAAGTACTTCTACTGGAAGTGGACGGTGTGGAGTGATGCGAGCATCGATCACAATAGTTTTACCTTCTTTGTTGAGTTTAACAGCTTCTGCAACAACTGCATCGATGTCTTCGATACGGTCAACTGTAAATCCTACAGCACCTTGCGCTTCAGCGATTTTCGCATAGTCAGCATTAGAGAAGTCACAACCAAACAAGTGTTTGTTTGTGTCTTCGTATTTGTCCTTGATGAAGGCATATTTACCATTTGAGAAGACAACGTTGATAACTGGAAGGTCGTATTGAACGTTTGTGATAACGTCTGGGTAGCACATGTTGAATGCACCGTCACCCATGATGTTCCATACTTGGCGATCTGGATTGTCTTTCTTAGCAGCGATACCACCAGGAAGGGCAATACCCATTGTCGCAAAGAGTGGAGATGTACGCCACATGTTCTTAGGTGTCATGTGAAGGTGACGAGTAGATGTTTGAGTAGTGTCACCTACGTCGATTGAGTAGATAGCGTCTTGATCAGCATGTTTGTTGATTGCATTGTAAACTTGATACAATTGCAATTCACCCTCAGTTTTACCTTCGAGTTTGTTCATGTAATCACGCCAGTTTTGGTTGTTCTTCACGTTTGCACGCCACCATGGAGTAGATTCAACTGGATTCACTTTGTCAAGGATTGCTTTGGCTGCTTGACCTGCATCACCAAGGATTGAAGCGTCAAGGGCGTGACGTTTACCAAGTTTGTAAGGGTCAATATCAACTTGAATGAATTTTTCAGTGTTCTTGAATGCTTCGTAAACTTCAGCAAATGGGAAGTTTGAACCAAGGAAAAGAACTGTGTCTGCTTCAAAGACCACTTCGTTGGCTGGCTTCCAACCAACACGGTAAGCAGAACCTGTCAAACCTTCATAGTTCCATTCGAAAGCTTCAAAGTTTTTACCAGTTGTGATAATTGGTGCTTTGATTTTACGTGACAATTCAGTGATCACTTCACCAGCTTTAACACCACCGTAACCAGCATAGATAACTGGACGTTCAGCATTGTTCAAGATTTCAACAGCTTTGTCGATTTCAACTTCGTTCAAAGCAGGAGCGATAAATGAACGCTCGTATGAACCTGATCCATAGTATGAGTTTTCGTCGATTTCTTGGAAACCAAAGTTTACTGGGATTTCAACAACAGCTGGACCTTTTTTAGAGACTGCAGCACGGCAAGCTTCGTCGATTACTTTTGGTAATTGCTCAGCGTAAGCTACGCGTTTGTTGTATACAGCGATACCGTTGTACATTGGGTTTTGGTTCAATTCTTGGAAAGCATCCATGTTCAATTCATTAACTGGACGTGATCCAAGGATTGCTAGGAATGGAGTGTTATCCATAGCTGCATCGTAAACACCGTTAATCAAGTGAGTCGCACCTGGACCACCTGAACCAACTGCAACCCCGATTGAGCCACCGAATTTAGCTTGCATAACCGCTGCAAGAGAACCTGTCTCTTCATGGCGAACTTGCAAGAAGCGGATATCTTTGTCTTCAGCCAAAGCGTCCATCAATGAGCTGAGTGTTCCTGATGGGATACCGTAGATTGTATCTACGCCCCATGTTTTCAATACGTTAAGCATTGCTGCAGATGCAGTAATTTTTCCTTGAGTCATAGTGATAACTCTCCTTCAATTTTTTAGACTTGGAGAATACGATTACATAGAATTGGAAACGTTCTCCAAATTTTTACTATTCCACTATATCATATTTATGTTGACTTTTCTAAAAATCTGCTCAAAACTCTCTACTTTCTATTCTAATACAGTTTTGAAAGTGCTATCATTCCTGTTTTATAACAAAGGAAACTAGTCATTACTTTTAGTCTATTTTACTAAAATTTAGCAGAAGGGAACTGGTCAGAACAGATACTGAACTAAAGGCCATGGCTAGACCTGCCAGTTCTGGGTTGAGGGCCAGTCCAACACCTGAAAAGACTCCTGCTGCTATCGGAATTCCAACGACATTGTAGATAAAGGCCCAGAAAAGATTGAGCAGAATTCTATTAAAAGTTTTCTTACTCATGTCAAAGGCACGAACCACTCCTAGGAGGTTATTGGTTGTCAACACTAAATCTGCCGACTCGATGGCGATATCTGTTCCAGCTCCCATAGCAATCCCCACATCTGCTACACTAAGGGCAGGAGCGTCATTGATACCATCCCCAACAAAGGCTACTTTGCCAGCCGCTTGTAGTTTATGGATTTCATGGGCTTTTTCTTCTGGCAAGACACCTGCAATGACCTCTTCGATTCCTATTTGATCTGCAATAGCACGCGCCACACCTGCATTGTCTCCTGTCAACATGACTGTTTTAAGGCCACGTTTTTTTAGCTGACTGATGGCTAGCTTGGCATTTTCCTTGGAAATATCTTGCAAAGCAAGCAAGCCTTTGATTTCATTGTCAACAGCCAAAAATACAACTGTCTTAGCTTCTTTTTCCAGTTCTTCGAGTTTATCTTGATAATTACTTGAAATATCCATACCATCCAGCATTTTAGCATTTCCAAGCAGAACTTGTTTTCCAGCTATTTGCCCTGAGACACCTTTTCCGTGCAAGGCTTGGAAATTTTCCACAGTATGAAGCTCAAATCCAGTTTCAGTCGCTCGCTTAACAATAGCCTCAGCCAGTGGGTGTTGAGAAGCTTCTTCCAGAGAGGCTGCCAATCCAAGCACTTCTGTCTCGTCGCCAATAATATCTGTGACCACAGGTTTCCCTTCCGTCAAAGTCCCGGTCTTATCAAAGACAAGAGTTTGAACTTTCTGGATTTCCTGTAGAACCATTCCATTTTTGAGGAGAACTCCCATCTTGGCACTGCGTCCTGTCCCTACCATAAGGGCTGTCGGTGTTGCGAGTCCCAAGGCACAAGGACAGGCGATAATCAAAACCGCCACTCCGTAGAGAAGAGAGGATACAAAGCTAGCTCCAAGTACGACCACACTATCCCTGAGCAAGACAAACCAAACCCAAAAGGTCACAATCCCTAAAATAACAACTGCTGGGACAAAAATGCCTGAAATTTTATCCGTCAAGTCCTGAATCGGCGCACGACTTGTCTGAGCTTTCTTCACAAAATCCACAATCTGAGCCAAAACAGTCTCTGAACCAACTTTTTCTGCTCTAAAAACAAGTGTTCCACTATTATTGATAGTTGAGCCAATGACAGTATCTCCAACTGTTTTATCCACTGGTAGGCTCTCACCTGTCACCATAGACTCGTCAATACTAGAGATACCTTCTACTACGACACCATCAACCGCAATCTTTTCACCGGGACGCACTCGAATCAGGTCACCTACCTTGACTTGCTCCAAGGGGACTTGAACATAGTTATCCTCACGCAAGACTTCTGCAGTTTTAGCCTGCAAATCCAGTAATTTCTCCACAGCTTGGGAAGTATTTTTCCGCATTTTCTCCTCAAAAACGGCTCCCAAAAGAACGAAGAAGAAGATAAATGCAGCACTTTCAAAGTAAACGGGGAGACCAGCGAAGAGGGCAACTAAGCTATAGCCATAGGCTACTAGGGTTCCCAGCGCAACCAAGGTATCCATGTTGGCATTGTGCTTTTTAAAACTAGCCCAAGCACTTTGGATATAAGGACCACCTGCTACTAGCATAATCGGTGTTGTGGCTAAAAAGGTGCCCCAACGCAGGACTTGGTGACTAATTCCTCCTGTCGACATCCCAATCATGAGGATCACAAGAGGCACAGTAAAGATACTAGTAATCCAAAAACGCTGGATAAGTGATAAAGATTTTCGAGTCTTCTCAACAACTGTATAACTTCCCTTTTGCATCTTCATACCACAAGAAAATTCATGTTGACCTAATTCTTGAGGGGTAAAACGAATTGTCTTCTCTTCATCCACGCCGATTGGTTCCAAGAGGCCTTCTTCTTCAAACAGAATTTCCTTATAACAGTTTGAAGGTGTCACACGGTGAAAGGTGATCTCAGCAGGAACTCCTTTTTGCAGTTGAATGTGGGCTGGATGGTAGCCTTTGTCTGCTGTGATACGGATTTTTTGAACACCATTTTCAAGACTTGCTTTTACAATTTCAGTCATATCATTCTCCTATTCTACAATCATCTTACCGTGCATCATATTCATGCCACAAGAGAAACCATACTCTCCAGCCTGCTCAGGCGTGATTTCCACTATATACTCTTCCCCCATAGGTAGGTCCGCATGTACACCAAAATCTGGAAAAACAATTTGATCCAGACAGGGTGAAGGATCCTTGCGGTCAAAGACAATGCGGGCTGGCACTGATTTCTTGAGAATAATCAACTCAGGCGTATAGCCTCCCATGACTTCCACTCGAATCTCTTGGTAGCCCTTTTTTTGCTGGGCCTTTTGTCCAGATTTTTCAGGCTTTTTGAAAAACCAAAACAAGATAAACGCGATAAGGGCAATACAAATAATGGTTACAATACTATTTAACATGACGTCTCCTTTACATACAATTACATTTTACTTCTGTCATAGCGTTTGATTTCTTCTCAGAAATCACAGCTTCCAAGTCTTCCAAGTCAGCCTGAGTAAAATCACATTCAGTAATCAAATCAGCCAACAAGTTCTTAATCCTACGGGAACAAACCTTGTCCTTGATATCTTGGACAAGTAAATCCCGACTTTGATCCAAAGTTAAAAGGGCTGAATAGACAAAGGACTTGCCTTCTTTTTTCCGAGTCAAACACTCTTTCTCAACCAGACGAGCCAAAAGTGTCTGAACTGTGGACTTGGACCAGTCAAACCGCTCCGCCAGAACCCTGATCAAATCCGTACTGGTCTGCTCCCCCTGCATCCAAATAATCTTCATGACCTGCCATTCTGCATCTGAAATCTGCATCATCACACCTCCAAAATCTACATTTGTCGATTACAATTGTCAGTATACTCTTAAAATCTACAATTGTCAATTATTAAAATGCTTATTACTTCTAAAAATAAATTTTTAACTATTTAGTAAACAATTTTCAGTCAAATATTACTATATAAACAATAAAAATATGCTATACTAAAGAAAAAAGAAAACAACCACTAGGGGTGCGTAAAGCTGAGATTAACGACTGTTAGACCCTTTGACTCAATCTAGGTAATGCTAGCTGATGGAAGTGGAAATGATAATGGGGACTAGCAGTCTTCTATTGCCTTCCTGAAACAGATTAGCTTGTTCTTAAGAATACAAACTTCAGTTGGTTGGGAGGTTTTAGATGACTTATTTACCCGTTGCTTTGACCATTGCAGGTACTGACCCTAGTGGTGGTGCTGGCATTATGGCTGACTTAAAGTCGTTCCAAGCTAGAGATGTCTATGGAATGGCTGTTGTAACCAGTCTTGTCGCTCAAAATACCAGAGGTGTTCAATTGATCGAGCACGTTTCTCCTCAAATGTTGAAAGCCCAATTGGACAGTGTCTTTTCTGATATTCCACCTCAGGCTGTAAAAACTGGGATGTTGGCAACTACCGAAATCATGGAAATCATCCAGCCCTATCTTAAAAAGCTGGATTGTCCCTATGTTTTAGATCCAGTTATGGTAGCGACTAGCGGAGATGCCTTGATCGACTCAGTTGCTAGAGACTATCTCAAAACAAACCTGCTTCCCCTTGCAACCATTATCACGCCCAATCTTCCTGAGGCAGAAGAGATTGTTGGTTTTTCAATCCATGACCCCGAAGACATGCAGCGTGCTGGTCGCCTGATTTTAAAAGAATTTGGTCCTCAGTCCGTTGTTATTAAAGGCGGGCATCTCGAAGGCGGTGCCAAGGATTTCCTCTTTACCAAGGATGATCAATTTGTCTGGGAAAGCCCACGAATTCAAACCTGTCACACCCATGGTACTGGATGTACCTTTGCTGCAGTGATTACGGCTGAACTAGCCAAGGGCAAGAGCCTTTACCAGGCAGTTGATAAGGCCAAGGCCTTTATCACAAAAGCCATCCAAGACGCCCCTCAACTCGGTCATGGTTCTGGCCCAGTCAACCATACAAGCTTTAAAGATTAAGAAAACTCTCTAGTTCCCACTTTAAGGGAATTAGAGAGTTTTTATACTCTTCGAAAATCTCTTCAAACTACGTCAGCTTCCATCTGCAACCTCAAAACACTGTTTTGAGCTGACTTCGTCAGTCTTATCTAAAACCTCAAGGCAGGGCTTGGGGCAAGCTGCGGCTAGCTTTCTAGTTTGCTCTTTGATTTTCATTGAGTATTAGTTAGGAAATAATGTCATGCAACTTTGTTAAAAAGGCTTGCGTTTTTGCCTCAATATCTTCTGCTTGCATCAAATCACGCACTACAGCTACACCAGCTATACCCGTGCCCATAAGCTGATCAATATTCTCTGATGTCAAGCCGCCAATAGCAACTACTGGAATGGCGACCGTTTGACAAATTGTTTTCAAGGTTGAAATCAGGGTGATAGGTGCATTTTCCTTGGTGGTAGTTGGGAAAATGGCTCCTGTCCCCAAGTAATCTGCACCTGATGTTTCTGCTTCCAGAGCTCTTTTAACCGTTTTAGCGGTGACACCTAGGATTTTATCAGGTCCCAAGACTTGTCGGGCAACCGAAACGGGTAATTCATCATCTCCGATATGCAGACCTGCTGCATCAACCGCAAGACAAACATCCAACCGATCATCGATTATCAAGGGTACCTGATAAGCATCTGTTATTTCCTTGACTTGTTTTGCCAGCTGATAATATTGATTGGTTGTGAGATTTTTTTCTCGCAATTGGACTATGGTAACCCCTGAACGGCAGGCCGTCTCAACTTTTGCAAGAAAGCTTTCCACGGAATCTTGATAACGATTGGTTACCAGATATAGTCTAAGTGCTTCTCTATTCATAAACCTCTCCTTTGATGGTATCTAGCCAATTTTCATCTCTTTTGAGGAGCGAAAGCTGATTGAGTACTTGGTAACGAAATTCTTCCAATCCCATTCCTTGAACAACTATTTTCTCAGCAGCGATATTGAGATAAGAGACTGCTAAGCAAGAAGCTTCAAAACCAGTCTTTCCTTGGCTGAGAAAAACGGCTGTTAAGGCTCCAACCAAATCTCCTGTCCCTGTTATCCAGTCTAATTCTGCACAGCCATTTCCCAGTAAAGCAACCTGATTCTTCGAAACGATGAGGTCCTTGGGACCTGTGACTAAGAATGACATACCAGGATAGGTCTGACACCAGTCTTTCAAGACTTGAAGTAAATCCTCCGTTTCTTGATCTTTAGCACTCGCATCGACCCCAACGCCGTGATGTTTTAAGCCAACAAGACTTCGAATTTCTGACATATTTCCTTTAAGTACCGTAGGTCTATAGTCTAAAATGTCTTTAACTAAGCTCTTACGAATGGGCGACGCTGATACACCCACCGCATCTACTACCATCGGGAGAGAAGATTGGTTTGCATACGAAGCTGCCATGCGGATTGCTTTTTCCTTCCCAGCAGACAAATGCCCCAAATTGATGAAGAGGGCCTGGCTTTGCTTAGTAAAATCAAGAACCTCACGGGGATCATCTGCCATGACAGGTTTGCATCCCAGTGCCAAAATCCCATTTGCCAGCATCTCACAAGAAATCTCATTGGTAATACAGTGAACGAGGGAACTAGAGCCTATAGGAAAAGGATTTGTAAATGCCTGCATCAGTCTATCCTTTCAGCAAAGAAATATCCTTGCACTTTTTTAAAGAATTCCTGCTTGATTAAAAATCGAAAGGCAATAAAGGAAATCGCTGTACCAATCAAGGTTGCTCCGAAAAATCGAGGAGTGTAGATAAACCAGCTAAGCTTAGCAGCCGATCCTGTAAAGAGAACCATAACAGGATAGGAAACAATAGAACCAATGATACCTGTTCCCAAAATCTCTCCTAGAGCAGAATAGTGAAATTTTCGACCGTACTTATAAAAGAGACCTGCTAGAAGGGCTCCAAAAGTCGCTCCTGTGAGAGCTAAAGGCGGAATCCCTTGAGTCGTCATACGGATAAAGGCTGTCACTGTAGCCATAGCCAAAGCATAAACAGGTCCCATCATGATTCCTGCTAGAATATTGACTACACTGGACATCGGTGCCATTCCCTCAATCCGAAAGATAGGCGTAAGGACTACATCAAGGGCAATCATCATGGATAAAATAGTTAATTTGTGAACTTGCAATTGGTGCTTTCTCATGTTTCTATTCTTCTCCTTTTTCTAAAGACTGTAAATCACTCTTCCATGTCTGGTGTTGGTAAGCCATCTCCCAAAACTTGGCTTCCATGTGAACACTGATGTGGAAGGCATCTAGCATTTTTTTCTTGTCTGTCTCATCACTTTCGCGATAGAGTTGATTGACCAGCGCTCCCTCCTCTCTGATCTGCTGCTCTAACTCATCCGTAATATAAGTTTCAATCCATTGTTGGTAGAGAGGATTTGGTGATGGTTTAAGATTAAGTGATTTGCCTATATCATGATATAGCCAAGGACAAGGCAGCAAGCTCGCAAAAGCAATGCCCAAGTTTAGCTCTGCAAATTGACGATAAATGTGAGAGATATAATGATAGCAGGTTGGAGCGATTGGATGTTGCTCCATTTCCTGATCGCTGATTTCCAATTCCTTGAAAAATTGTTGGCGGATAAATAACTCACCTTCCACTAGACTCTGAGCATTTTGTTTCAAGAGTCTTTTCATCTCTTGATTTGAAGTCTTATCAGCCAAGAGGTGATAGGCTTCTGAGAAGGCCTTCAAATAGTAGGCATCCTGAATCAAGTAATAGCGAAAGATGGACGAGTCTAAATTTCCCTCTTGCAACTGTAAAACAAAGGGGTGATGAAAGGAAGCCTGCCAAGCTTCCTTGGATAATTCCATCGCAATATCTGTAAATTCCATAATAACTCCTTTATAAAAATAGACTGGTTTGAAGCAATAAAAAGAACAGCAGGTAGATGAATATTGTCCTTTGAGGAATATAAAAAGTCCGATAGCGATTCTCCACCTGTGCATGTTCGTCATATCCATGCGCCGATAGAGCTCTCAGGTAAAGATGGCGCCACCTAAAGACTGTCATCAGAACCTTGCTGTAAATCAAGGGCGACCAAAAATGTAGTTCTTGACCGCGTAATAGGCAAGCTTCTTTGAGGGATTTTATTTCTTTCTGGATAAGGGGAAAGGAATTGAATACCACAATCAAGGCATAGGCCCATGACCGTGATAACCCCTTTTGAGCCAAGTACAAGAGAAGCTCTTTTAGTGAAATAGAGGAAATAAAGACAAGTCCGATACAAACTGTCACAAAGGCCCTCGTTCCAAGCATGACTGCCTGCGAAGCATCCCCATGTAACTGAACTGCCCAGTAGTTGGCAAAGGATGGCAAAATGGCAAGCAGAATCATCCAAGCCAATACTTTAAATCTACGGTAATAGAGCATAAAGAGAATACAAAATGCGACTACCGAAAGATTCAGAGCAATCGAAGGAATAAAAGATGTTTCCAAGGATAAAATCAGCAAGAAGAGACTGATAATCGGTGTCTGGGTTGCTACTTTGACCATACTATCTCACCTCCCCTTGGATATTGCTACTCTGAGATGTAAGTGGTTTGGTAATGGTCACTTCTTTCACATGACGAAGACCCTGACCAGTCATCTCAATCCAATAATCAACCACAGAGATCAAGGGATCCAAACGATGGTTAATGATCAGAAAACTTCTTCCTTGATTTCTCTCCTCCACAATCCACTGACAAAAATAATGGCAGGCTCTATCATCCAAACCAGCAAAAGGTTCATCTAGTAAAATCACAGAAGACTTGCTGGTCAAGATGGTCAAGAGCTGAAGAATCTTTTGCTGGCCACCACTTAATTGATAGGGACTCTTATCGAGTGCCTGCTCCAAATCAAAATATCGTAAAGCTTGAAAAATCCGCTGATTTCTTTCAGAATCAGGTCCATCTAATTGAAGTTCCTCTCGCAGACTGACTCGGATAAACTGCTTCTCAGCTTCCTGAACAACACCCGTCAGGTCACGGTACAAACTCTTTTTCTTTTTCAGGACTGTCCCCTTCCAAGTAATGCGCCCCTTATACTTTTGAAATTGAAGAATAGACCGAAAGAGGGTTGATTTCCCGACACCATTATCACCCAAGATACAGGAAATTCCTTGGTAAAATGTAAAATCCGCAATCGAAAAGAGGGAGCGCTTATCCAGCTCACAAGTCATTCGATCCATATGGAATAGTTCTGGACTAGAAGCAACCTCCTTTGAAGCAACCTGTGTCATCTCAGAGGAAGGGATTTGAAACACTTCCCTTAGTTGTCCGTCTCTTAGCTCCACCATATGGTCGATATAGGCTTCATAATCAGATAAATCATGGTCGCACAAAATAACTGTCTTCCCATTAGAGACCAACTCTTTTAGAATCTCCAATATCTCTATCCTACTCTTGCGATCAATGGAAGCAAAGGGCTCATCCAAAAGATAGACCCTAGGATTCATAGCAAAGAGAACAGCCAAAGCAGCCTTTTGCTTTTCCCCACCTGATAAGTGATGAATTGGACGGTGCAAGATGTCCTTGCAACGACATTGCTGGACAACCTCTGCTATTTTAGAGTCAATTTCCTGAACGGGATGCCCAATATTTTCCAAGGTAAAAACCAGCTCCTCAAACAAATTCTCCATGGTAAACTGATGATTGGGATTTTGAAAGAGAATACCAACCGTTTGGACACGTTCGATGATAGAAAGCTGACTGACTTCGCTCCCATCTATCAGTACTTGACCGCTATAGGGAAGAGAACTAACTTGGGCAATAACTTGAAAGAGGCTGGATTTTCCTGAACCACTGCTCCCAACTAACAAGGTAAAGGCTTGCGCATGAAAAGTAAAATCAAGCGGTTCCGAAAAAATTGAGGACTGAATCTCCCGTAATTCCAGACCCATCTATGCCTTTCCTCCAGTTGCAAACTGATGATAGAGTTTGACAATGGCACGAACCAAAATGGTACAGAAGAAATAAACAGAAATAAAACGTACTACAAGTAAGGAAAGAACAAAAGGAAGTGAAAAGGCGTAGTAACCTAACTTAATGTACTCATAGACAAAGCTAACAAGCGTAATCCCAATACTATTGGCAGTTAGAGAGAGCCAACTTTCATAGCGATTCTTGGTTACGATAAAACCAAGTTCACTTCCCAAACCTTGAACCAAGCCAGACAAAAGGGCACCTAGACCGAATTGGCTACCATAAAGAACTTCAGCAAGCGCAGCTAGCACTTCACCAATTGTTGCACTTCCAACTCTTGGAACAAAGATGGCAGCAATGGGCGCAGCCATACACCAGAGACCAAAGAGGATTTCATTGGCAAAGGCCTGCAAACCAAGAGGTGTTAAGAGTAGACTGAGAATATTATACACATATCCTGAACCAACGAAAACCCCACCAAAAAAGATAGACAAGAAAGCAAGCAAGATAACATCTTTTAACTGCCATTTTTTCAACATAAAAAACTCCTTTTTTAAAAGAAAAGTGGGGCACTCAAGAAGACCGACCTAAATACTTTGTATAGCAGACTGAATTTAGAACAGTACACAAGAATGCTAAAATATTTCTAGAAATTAATTTGAATTTTCTAATTGATTTGTTCGCATCTTATTTCAATCTACTATATCATCTTCATCCAGTTTCGTAAAAGAAAAAACTCTAATTACAGATAGGAATTAGAGTTCAGCTTACAAGATTAGACCGTTCTTTTCGACATACGAAAAAAACATTTCACATTTCCCTTCGCCAGTCTTAACTGTATCAGGTTCAATGGGTATCATCTCAGCCTAAAGCACCCCAAATGCCTTTATTATTTAATTATGTGATTATTATAACACACATTTTATACTAGTTCAAGAAATTGAACTGGAAATACAGCCTTGCACTCACAAAGACAGCAGATCTTTCTTTTGCAAAAAACAAATGACCTGTTTGATGAATTAGCCATTCAAGCTGAATCTAGACATAGCTTTTTAAAAAAGGAAAATCCTACTTACTTAGAATCCAAGGATAGATATCTATTGTTCACTCATTTCCCGAACAGTTTTTTCTATATTTTTTGCATACGATATTGCCGAAATGATTGAAACGCCATCCATATTGGTCTTTATAATGTCTTTAATATGTTTCGTCTGTATCCCACCAATTGCAACTAAGGGCATTTGTGGCAATAGTTTTCTCATCAATTTAAGACCTTCATAACCTATAGCGCCACCAGCATCATCTTTTGACTGGGTATCAAATACAGGACCAACACCAACATAATCTACATATTCAACTTTTGACTGTTGAAATTCTTTCTCGTTTTTTATAGAAAGACCAATTATTTTATCTGGCATCAATTTTCTAATTTCATCAACTCCAAGGTCATCTTGTCCTACATGTACGCCATCAGCATCTATTTCCAATGCTAACTCAATATCATCATTAACGATAAATGGAACATTGTATTTTTTACAAAGATCCTGTAGTTTAATTGCTAATTCGACTTTTTCTTTACCTTCTAAGGCTCCCTCCCCTTTTTCACGAAATTGAAATAAGGTTATACCACCTTTTAAGGCTTCCTCAACGACTCTATATAGATCTTTACCTTGGCAAGTAGTCGTTCCACAAATAAAATATAGTTTTAGTAATTCTTTATGAAACATTTTACTTCACTCTTTTGAATTCCTTTACATCTTCATCTGAAATCTCGTATAAGGCATTCATAAATTCAACTTTAAATGTTCCAGGAAGATGTCCATTTGGACGTTTTTCTGCCATTTCTCCAGCGATATTGTAAACCAACATTGCTGTTTCTAATGATTTCAATTCTTGACCTTTTTCTAGTCCGATAAAGCTTGCTACCACTGCCCCTAATAAACATCCTGTCCCAATGACTTTTGGCATCATGGCACTACCATTATGAATCGTTACCACTTCTCCATTAACAGCAATCGCATCAACTTCTCCAGTCACTACTATTGGAATATGAAACTTAGCGTTGGCTGCTAGAGCAATCTCATCAATATTATCCACACCAGCACTATCTACTCCTTTAGATGCCACATTTATACCTACTAAAGAAGCAATCTCTCCAGCATTCCCCCTAATCGCAGCTAGTTTGTAATTGTTGATTAAATCATCTGCTACTTTTTTTCTATATTCTCCTGCTCCACAGGCTACAGGATCTAAAACTGCTGGGACATTATATTTCTCTGCAATTTTCAGAGCAGCTTGGTATAATTTCCAATTATCATCCGTTAAAGTCCCAATGTTAATCAATAATCCTCCAGCATATTTTAATAGATCTTCTAAGTCTGCTGGGTACTCGCTCATAGCTGGTGATGCACCTAGTGCTACTAATCCATTTGCTGTGAAATTTTTTACCACATCATTGGTGATGCAAATGACCAATGGTGCTTTTTCTTTTAATAATTTTAAACTTGTCATATTGAATTCCTTCCTTTTCACTTTATACGATCTACTGATTTCGGTTTATCTCTATCTTTCGTTAAGAAATTTTTCAGTTACATTGAATGATTTATACTCAATGAAAATCAAAGAACAAACTAGGAAGCTAACCGCAGGTTGCTCAAANNTTCGAAGAGTATTAACTCATCAAATTTGTAAATATCATGAGCCTTCTCTAGGCATCATAACCAATATCAAAAAAGGCTAATTCTAAAGCGACCGCTTGATTCCAGCGTTGCTGAAGCTCTGTCAAATCTTCTCGACCTTTTCCGACACGATTGAGTTCGTCAACCAGAAATTGAACCCACTCTGCAAAGAAAGGACCTCTGTGGAGATTGATCCATTCCGAATGAATATAGGCTTCAGGAAGAGCCAAAGCTTTAGAACCCCAGTCTAAATAGAGTCCTTCTGCAATGACCAGCATGACCAAAAGATGGGCATAGTCTGATGAAGCCACTGCCGAGTACATTAGATTCTGAAAGGCTTTTGTTACAGGGTGCAAGCTCACTTCTAGATAGTCATTCTCAGATACGTTTAACTCTTTGAAAGCCTTTTGGAAATAGCCATCTTCATCTGCTTCAAGAAAGCCTAGTTGTTTGGCAAAACGAAGCTTGGATTCAAGCTGGTCTGCGTGGGCTACGCAGGAAGCCAACATGGATAAAAAGGCATCAAAGAAGTGATAATCTTGAATCAGGTAGTCTTTTAAGGCCTTATTCTCAATTGTCCCTGCAAAAAGTTCCTTAACAAAACGATGATTGATTGCAGCCTGCCAATCCTTCTGACTGCTTTTTAATAATTCTCCAACAGTCAAACCTGGCTGAAATGCATAAACCTGTGTTTCCATATTTACTTCTCCTCTCTTTACTTGTTAGTAATTAATAAAACACCAAGAAATACCAAGTAAAATCGTAATTCCACTTGATCCTTTTAAAGAACATCGAGGGCATTTGCAGAGAGCTACCTAAACAAGCCTACCCAGTTTTATATAAACAAAAAAACTCCAATTACAATCAAGAATTAGAGTTGACTTACAAGATTAGACCGTT
>NZ_VMLH01000063.1:0-38894 GCF_013276595.1 Streptococcus sp. 10824 | reverse complement strand
CGTAAACGTAAATCAGAAGCAGCTCGTAAACGTAAAAAATTCTAATTTGAAATGAAAGGCTGGAGAAATCTAGTCCTTTTTCTTTTAATACTCTTCGAAAATCTCTTCAAACCACGTCAACGTCGCCTTGCCGTATATATGTGACTGACTTCGTCAGTCTTATCTACAACCTCAAAGCAGTGCTTTGAGCAACCTGCGGCTAGTTTCCTAGTTTGCTCTTTGATTTTCATTGAGTATAAATAAATACTCCAAAGCCTGCAAAAATCTGAAACTTCCTCCTACAATTTGATATAATAGAGAGAAGAACTCGATTGAAGGAGGAAATGATGTCGGTTTTAGTAAAAGAAGTGATTGAAAAGCTTAGACTAGACATTGTCTATGGCGAACCAGAATTGCTTGAAAAGGAAATCAATACAGCAGATATTACGCGACCTGGTCTTGAAATGACAGGCTATTTTGACTACTATACGCCAGAGCGGATTCAACTTTTGGGGATGAAGGAGTGGTCTTATCTGATCAGCATGCCTTCCAACAGCCGTTATGAAGTTTTGAAAAAAATGTTTCTACCTGAGACACCAGCAGTCATTGTTGCCCGTGGTTTGGTGGTTCCAGAGGAGATGTTAAAAGCAGCCAGAGAATGTAAGATTGCTATTTTAACCAGCCGTACAGCGACAAGTCGTTTATCTGGAGAGTTATCTAGCTATCTGGATTCTCGTTTGGCAGAACGTACCAGTGTTCATGGGGTTTTGATGGATATCTATGGGATGGGCGTCTTGATTCAGGGAGATAGTGGAATTGGTAAGAGTGAGACAGGTCTGGAACTTGTCAAACGTGGTCACCGCTTGGTAGCTGATGACCGGGTCGATATCTTTGCCAAGGATGAGATTACTCTTTGGGGTGAACCGGCTGAAATCTTGAGACACCTGATTGAAATTCGTGGGGTTGGGATTATCGATGTCATGAGCCTCTACGGTGCCAGTGCCGTCAAGGATTCTTCACAGGTTCAACTTGCTGTCTATTTGGAAAACTATGATACACATAAGACTTTTGATCGTCTTGGAAACAATGCAGAGGAAATAGAAATTTCTGGCGTAGCCATTCCTCGTATCCGCATTCCAGTTAAAACAGGTCGTAATATTTCTGTCGTGATTGAGGCAGCTGCCATGAATTATCGTGCCAAGGAAATGGGCTTTGATGCGACCCGTTTGTTCGAAGAACGACTGACAAGTCTCATCGCTCGAAATGAGGTGCCTAATGCTTGATCCAATTGCTATTCAACTAGGCCCTCTAGCCATTCGTTGGTATGCCTTGTGTATTGTTACAGGTTTGATTCTTGCGGTTTATTTGACCATGAAAGAAGCGCCTAGAAAGAAGATCATACCAGACGATATTTTGGATTTTATCTTGATAGCCTTTCCCTTGGCTATTTTAGGAGCTCGTCTCTACTATGTCATTTTCCGTTTTGATTATTATAGTCAGAATTTGGGAGAGATTTTTGCCATTTGGAATGGTGGTTTGGCCATTTACGGTGGTTTGATAACTGGGGCACTTGTACTCTATATCTTTGCTGATCGTAAACTCATTAACACTTGGGATTTTCTAGATATTGCGGCGCCTAGCGTCATGATTGCCCAAAGTTTGGGTCGCTGGGGCAATTTCTTTAACCAAGAAGCTTATGGTGCAGCAGTGGATAATTTGGATTATCTACCTGTCTTTATTCGTGACCAGATGTATATTGAGGGGAGCTACCGTCAGCCGACCTTCCTTTATGAGTCCCTATGGAATCTACTTGGATTTGCCTTGATTCTGATTTTTAGACGAAAATGGAAAAGTCTCAGACGAGGTCATATCACGGCCTTTTACTTGATTTGGTATGGTTTCGGTCGTATGGTCATCGAAGGCATGCGAACAGATAGTCTCATGTTCTTTGGCCTTCGAGTGTCTCAATGGCTATCAGTTGTCCTTATCGGTCTCGGTATTTTTATCATTCTATATCAAAATCGAAAGAAGGCCCCTTACTATGTTACAGAGGAGGAAAACTAAATGTTAGAAGTTGCATATATTTTTGTTGCCCTTGCTTTGATTGTATTTTTAGTGTATCTAATCATTACTGTACAAAAGCTTGGACGTGTTATCGATGAAACAGAGAAGACGATTAAAACCTTGACTTCAGATGTGGATGTGACCTTGCATCATACCAATGAATTGCTGTCTAAGATCAATGTCTTGGCAGATGATATTAATGTCAAGGTGGCAACGATTGATCCACTCTTTAGTGCTGTTGCAGATTTATCTCTATCTGTTTCAGACCTCAATGACCATGCGCGTGTCTTGAGCAAGAAAGCTTCATCAGCTGGTTCAAAAACACTCAAGACTGGGGCAAGTTTATCAGCTCTTCGTCTTGCAAGTAAATTTTTAAAAAAATAAAAAAGGAGAATCCTTATGGGTAAATTATCCTCAATCCTTTTGGGAACCGTTTCAGGTGCAGCTCTTGCCTTGTTTTTAACAAGTGATAAGGGCAAACGAGTTTGCAGTCAGGCTCAAGATTTTCTAGATGATTTGAGAGAAGATCCGGAGTATGCCAAGGAGCAAGTCTGTGAAAAACTGACAGAAGTCAAGGAGCAGGCTACAGATTTTGTTCTTAAAACCAAAGAACAGGTTGAGTCGGGTGAAATCACTGTGGACAGCGTCCTTGCTCAAGCCAAATCATGTGCTCGTCAAGCGACAGAAGCATCAAAAAATCAATTAAATAATCTCAAGGAGCAATGGCAAGAAAAAGCCGAAGCTCTTGATGACTCAGAAGAGATTGTGATTGATATCAAAGAAGAAAAAATCTAGATTTGATGAGACTGGGCAAAAACTCAATTCTAGGAGAAAATGAAGTAGATCTTCCCATAATCAAACGCATAGTATCAAGGTTTTTCAAGGCCTGATATTATGCGTTTTTTGATTTTCATTGAGTATTATGGTATAATGGCAGTGTTGAAAGTGAAATATTTACATTTTTTATATTGTACTGATATTTTATTAATATTAAGCAATTCATTTTTTTATGATTAGAAATCAATGTGGTAGTTTATAATCAAGCAGAGGAAAAGTTCTAAAATTTTAGTCAAGAAAGGGTTTAGTATTTTGTCAAGGGAAAATAGTAGAACTCTCTATTTTGTAAAAAATAGCTAGAAAGAAAGTTGGTAAAATGAAAGATATTTTTAATAAACGTCAATGTTTTTCGATTCGAAAGTTTTCTGTTGGAGTGGCTTCTGTATTAATAGGCATTGCCTTGTTTACACCATCCCAGGGAGTACTTGCTTCTACGGAAAATTCTCCATCTTCTGTGGATAAAAGAGAAGAAGTTCAACCTATACTAGATAATCAAAATAATCCTTCTTCTGAGTTAGATACCAGAGATGTTCCAATAGGATCTACAAGGACTACAGA
The DNA here is from genome assembly GCF_013276595.1 of Streptococcus sp. 10824. NCBI lineage: Bacteria > Bacillati > Bacillota > Bacilli > Lactobacillales > Streptococcaceae > Streptococcus > Streptococcus sp. 10824. The sequence goes on along the minus strand of NZ_VMLH01000063.1, from coordinate 35,456 downwards.
ACCCGTCAGATCTGGGAATAAGGAAAATAATAGCTTGACCACAAGGGATTTCGTGGCGGGTGAAGACAGATCAAGCACTCCAGCGGTGAGAGCAGCATCAAATCCTTCCGAGGTTAAAAAGTATGAATTAACTGATGAGTATGCTAAGCAAATAAAAGCAGGAGTAATCGGTTCAGAAGGTAATAAGCTTGATAGTTTATTGTTAAACGGCTCTAAGTTAAGTCCAGAAGCCTATACAGATGATGATTACTTGAAGGATAAAGAAGAACTTTATATTTATGAAAAAGGTGGGAAAAAATATGTAGGTTATAATAGTCATCCCTTATTAGAAGATACTGATGGTGATGGTATTATTGACAGTAAAGAAAAGCCAGATGAAAAATTAAAATGGAATGTAAGTGAGCGCGATATGATTATGTTCATGGAATTATCCTACCGTGATGATAATTATATTGATAGAGTGCTGGATCATAAGAGACCCTTAACAGAGTCAGAGTTATATAAAAAGAATGGTGACAGTAAACCACGTTATGAGTATATGATGATGAATAAGGAATTGGGGCCTTATTGGGAAAGGAAGAAAAGTTACCATACCTCCAGTGGACTAGATGCTGTCTTGTATGAAACGAAGAGTGATTTCTTATATTTACCAAATGGAACTGCACAAGTATTAGCCTTTCGTGGAACAAGTGATGCCAAAGATATAGGAGCTGATATAACACTTGGATTAGGAAGCAATCCTCAACAAGGGATAGATGCAGAAAATATTATGCATGAACTAGCTAAAGATAAGAGTATTACTAATCTTTATTTGACAGGTCATTCTTTAGGAGGATATTTAGTACAACGGGCAATGGTTGAAGCTTATCAGTTGGCATATTCTGACAGCAGAGTCATGTCTCCTAAAGAACAGTTGGCTTATAGAAACGTTTATAATAATGTATTAAAAAAAGGCACAACCTTTAATGCTCCAAAAGTTGTGACCAATTTGCTTTCCAGTCGTGAATTTTGGCAAAAAGGTTTAGATAGCAAAAAAATAGCCAAGTCTGGTAAAATGACTCATTATATTGTTGATAATGATTTGGCGATAAGAAAAGGCGTCAGCAATGATAGTGATGTTGTTATAAATGTTGGACGAACCAGTGGAGGTCACAGTTCACGTTCTTATTTTGAAGCTGATATGATTAATAGACGATCAGAGTTTATATCTGGGAAACGAATTTCCTTAGATGGGACAGGTTATCAAGATAAAAACATTGCAACAGTTAAATCTGTAGAAAAAGTTGGAGAAACTGTTGTATATAGTAAACGCGGAGATGACATCATTAAGTCAATAACTGTGAGTATGAAAGATCTCGATACAGGACAGATTACTAACAATACAATTGATGAAGTGTTTAAGAAAGATGGAGCCAAATCTACAGTTGTCGTTACCCAACTTGAGCCAAGTGTACGTTATGAAAAAGATGCCACAAGAGCTAAAGGTGAAGCTAATGTAACAACAACTGGTACTTCAGGTACTAGTACAGTAACAACAACTTATAGTGTAGATCCTAACACTGGAGATCTGATTGAACATGTAGGACAACCAGTAGTTAAGCAACCGGCAATAGAAACAGTTGTCAAAGTCGCAGCCAAGGATGAAGTAGAATACATTAAAAAAGGAGACGACGTTGTTAAGAAGACAACAAGCTACACAGTAAACTCAAAAACTGGCAGCCTTACTTCGACTAAGAAGGAAGAAGTAGTCAATAAAGGTGGCGCGAAGGATATAGTTGAGTATAATTCAGTTGAACCCAAAACAGTTTATTTAAAAGATGAAAACAGTCCAAAAGGTACTGATACCGTTCAATTTCTAGGGAGATCAGGAAAATCTAAAGTCATCACAACCTATAGCGTAAATCCAGTAAATGGAGCCCTAACTCCATCAAAAGGGGGATCAGAAGTCGTAACTCTACCAATAGCTAGAGTTGTAAAAGTAGGAGCTAAGGATAAAGTAGACGTAGAAACAATCCCATCTCCAGTAAAATACGAAAAAGATGCTAGTCGAGAAAAAGGCCAAGCCAATATTACTGTTCCAGGAAAAGACGGAAGTAAGACAACTACCACGACTTACACAGTAAATCCAGACAATGGGGAAGTTACTCCAAATGAAGGAAATCCAGTAATAGTAAATCCAACAGAAACAATCGTTAAAGTCGCGGCTAAGGATCAAGTAGTAGAAACGCCAATTGAGCCCACAGTGGTTTATGAAAGAGATGACACTCGTGACTTTGGTACACCAGACAAGCCTAGAAAAGGAGCAAAAGGAAAATCTGTAACGACTACAAGGTATGACGTTAATCCAAATAATGGAACAGTCACAGAACAGGTTGGTAAGCCAGTGGTCACCCCAGCTGGTAAAACAATAGTTAAGGTTGGAGCTAAAACTAAGGTTGAGAGTAGCAAGGATGACCAAGGTCGTGAAGTTATCAACACTACAACTTATGAAGTTGATCCAAAAACAGGTAAGGTAACTTCTACAACAGTAATTACTTACGGGACAAGGAAAGAACTAACGATTGAGAAGATGGTAGTACCATCTCCAGTAGTTTACGAAAAAGATGATACGAAAGAAAAAGGTACAGTCCCAACTACTGTTAAAGGTGAAGATGGTGAAGACACTATCACAACAACTTATACTGTGGACACTAATACTGGAAAGATTACAGCAAGTGAAGGTAAACCAGTTCGTACGAAAGAACCAACGAATACAGTCGTCAAAGTCGCAGCGAAGGACAAAGTAGAAAAAACAGAAATCTCATCACCTAAGAAATATGTGAAAGATGATACACGCGACAAAAATCAACCAAATGTGGAAGAAGCAGGCCAAGCAGGTTCAAGTACTATCACAACAACATATAGTGTTGATTCTACTACAGGCGCTATTACAGAAACAGTAGGAAAACCAGTAGTAGTAAATCCAACAGCAACAATAGTCAAAGTCGCAGCCAAGGACAAAATAGTAGAAACACCAATTGAACCTGAAGTTGAATATGTTAGAGATGGTGAACGAGAAGTTGACACACCTAATGAACGTATTGAAGGAGCTAAAGGTAAAACAGTTACTACAACCACTTACGATGTAGATTCAAAGGACGGTCATATCACAGAACACGTTGGCACCCCAGTCGTCACCCCAGCAGGTAAGACAATCGTTAAAGTAGGAGCTAAAACTAAGGTTGAACAATCTAAAGATTCTGAAGGTCGTGATGTGATTGAGACCACTACCTATGAAGTTAATCCAAAAACAGGTAAGATAACTCCAACAACCGTGCTAACTTATGGGAAAACGAAAGAACCAACGAATACAGTCGTCAAAGTCGCAGCCAAGGACAAAGTAGTAGAAACCCCGATTGAACCTGAAGTTGGATATGTTAGAGATGGTGAACGAGAAGTTGACACACCTAATGAACGTATTGAAGGAGCTAAAGGTAAAACAGTTACTACAACCACCTATGATGTAGACTCAAAGGACGGTCATATCACAGAACACATTGCTAATAATATAACAACACCAGCTAAGGTAACACCAGGTAAAGTCACTCCAGCAACTCCAGTCACACCTGCTACTAATGGAGGTTCTGATCAAGATACACCTGCACCAACAACTCCAATTCCAGATGCAGTTACTCCGAATGAAAATCATGAAGATACTACAGATGCTAGTGATAGTGGAGCTAAGTCAAATGATTCTCAAAATGTATTGCCAAATACAGGAACAGAATCAAATGCGACTCTTGCATCTCTAGGACTTCTTGGTCTGCTAGGCGGTCTCGGATTTGCTCTTAGAAAGAAAAAAGAAGACTAAAAATTTAGTCAAATGAACATTCATTCTTTTGTATTGTAAAGACAAACTAGATTGGTTCTGGGAATCGTGTTCGTCATAAAATACAAAGAATGTTTAGATAAAGAAAGCGAACAATGCTAGGATTTTGTTAAAGGGAATTCTAAGTATTGTTCGCTTTTGTGGTATAATAAGTACTATGCAGAAAAAACCAACGTCAGCCTATGTGCACATCCCATTTTGTACCCAGATTTGTTATTATTGTGATTTTTCAAAAGTTTTTATTAAGAATCAGCCAGTCGACAGTTATTTAGAGCATCTGTTAGAAGAGTTTCGTTCTTATGATATTCAAAAGTTGCGGACCATCTACATCGGTGGTGGGACACCAACAGCTTTGTCAGCTCCGCAACTGGAGGTATTGCTGGATGGCTTGACTAAAAACTTGGACTTGTCTGTCTTAGAAGAGTTGACCATTGAAGCCAATCCAGGCGACTTGGACGCGGATAAGATTGCTGTTTTGAAAAACTCGGCTGTCAATCGTGTTTCGCTAGGCGTGCAGACCTTTGACGACAAGATGCTGAAAAAGATTGGGCGCAGTCATTTGGAGAAGGATATTTATGAAAATATCGACCGCCTGAAATTGGCTGGTTTTGACAACATCTCCATTGATTTGATTTATGCGCTGCCTGGTCAGACCATGGAGCAGGTCCAGGAAAATGTGGCTAAGGCCATTGGACTGGATATTCCCCACATGAGTTTGTATAGCTTGATTTTGGAAAATCATACGGTCTTTATGAACCGTATGCGACGAGGGAAATTGCCTCTGCCTAAGGAGGAACTGGAAGCGGAGATGTTTGAGTACATCATCACTGAGCTTGAGCGAGCAGGCTTTGAGCATTATGAGATTTCTAATTTCTCCAAACCTGGTTTTGAAAGTCGCCACAATCTTATGTACTGGGACAATGCTGAATACTATGGCATCGGTGCTGGAGCATCTGGTTATGTCAATGGTATTCGATATAAAAATCATGGTCCCATTCGCCATTATCTTAATGCGGTTGAGGAAGGCAATGCTCGTATCACAGAGGAGTACCTGAGTCAAAAAGAGCAAATGGAAGAAGAAATGTTCCTGGGACTCCGCAAGAAATCAGGAGTCTCCATGGCGCGATTTGAGGAAAAATTTGGACGGTCTTTTGATGGACTTTATGGAGAAATTGTCAGAGGCTTGGTTCAACAGGGTCTCATGCAAATAGAGGGTGACCGAGTTCGCATGACAAAAAGAGGTCTCTTCTTAGGAGACACCGTAGCAGAACGATTTATTTTGGAGTAGGATGATGGGCTTAACTTATCAAATGAAAATGAAAATTCCTTTTGATATGGCTGACATGAACGGTCATATCAAACTTCCAGATGTGATTTTGCTGTCTCTGCAAGTTTCAGGGATGCAGTCGATTGAGCTGGGAGTTAGTGATAAGGCTATTTTAGAAGAGCATAATCTGGTCTGGATTATCACAGACTATGATATTGAGGTGGTTCGTTTGCCTCGTTTTGCGGAAGAAATTACCATCGAAACGGAAGCTTTGAGCTACAATCGACTTTTTTGCTACCGTCGCTTTACCATTTATGATGAAGCGGGGCAGGAACTCATCCACATGATGGCTACCTTTGTTCTCATGGACCGAGACAGTCGAAAAGTCCATGCTGTCGAACCTGAGATTGTGGCTCCTTACCAGTCTGATTTTGATAAAAAGCTCATCCGCGGACCAAAGTATGAATCCTTGGACGAGCCAGTCAGCAAGGATTACCATGTTCGTTTTTACGACTTGGATATGAATGGCCATGTCAATAACAGTAAATACTTGGACTGGATTTTTGAGGTTATGGGAGCGGAATTTTTGACCCACTATATTCCCAAGAAAATCAATCTCAAGTATGTCAAGGAAGTTCGACCAGGTGGGGTGATCACATCGTCTGTTGAACGGACTGGACTGGAAAGTAAGCATGAGATCACAAGCGACGGTGCGACCAATGCTCAAGCTATCATCACTTGGCAAGAAATAAAAAAGGATTAGGGAAAAATAGATGAAATATAAAGGCTATTTAATTGATTTAGACGGAACCATTTATAAAGGCAAAGACAGAATTCCAGCAGGAGAGGCTTTTGTCCACGAATTGCAAAAGCGAGACATCCCCTATCTCTTTGTAACCAACAATACAACCCGTACTCCAGAGAGTGTTAAGGAGATGTTGGCTCAGAATTTTAATATCGATACGCCTCTATCGACTGTCTACACAGCGACTTTGGCGACTATCGACTATATGAACGACTTGGGGCTTGAAAAGACCGTCTATGTCATCGGAGAAGCAGGGCTTAAGGAAGCCATCAAGGCGGCTGGTTATGTCGAAGACAAGGAAAATCCTGCCTATGTAGTAGTAGGTCTGGACTGGCAAGTTGACTATGAAAAATTTGCGACAGCAACTCTAGCTATTCAAAAGGGTGCTCACTTTATCGGAACCAACCCTGACCTCAACATCCCGACAGAACGAGGGCTTTTGCCGGGGGCTGGTTCGCTGATTACCCTGCTTGAAGTAGCAACACGAGTGAAGCCTGTTTATATTGGGAAACCAAATGCCATTATTATGGACAAGGCAGTTGAACACTTAGATTTGGAACGTGAAGAGTTGATTATGGTTGGGGACAACTACTTAACAGATATTCGAGCAGGAATTGACAATGGCATTCCAACGCTCTTGGTGACGACAGGTTTCACCAAGGCAGAAGAAGTAGCAGACCTACCAATCGCACCGACTCATGTAGTTTCTAGCCTTGCGGAGTGGAATTTTGATGAAAACTAAACTGACCTTTTGGAGCTCTATGCTCTTTCTACTCTCCCTCTCAATCCTTTTGACTATTTATTTGGCTTGGATTTTTTATCCGCTGGAAATCAAGTGGCTAAACTTAACGGATCGAGTCTATCTAAAACCAGAAACCATTCAATACAATTTTCATATCTTGATGAATTATCTGACTAATCCTTTTAGTCAGGTCCTAGAGATGCCAGATTTTCGTTCGTCAGCAGCTGGTCTGCACCATTTCGCAGTGGTCAAGAATCTCTTTCATTTGGTTCAGCTAGTAGCTCTAGTGACACTACCAAGTTTCTATGTCTTTGTCAAAGGGATTGTGAAAAAGGGCTTCTTGTCTCTATTTAGTAAAGTGCTTTTGGCTCTAGTGGTTTTGCCCTTACTGATTGGGCTTGGGGGAGTTTTGATTGGTTTTGACCAATTCTTTACTCTGTTCCATCAAATTCTCTTTGTGGGAGATGATACCTGGCTTTTTGATCCAGCCAAGGATCCTGTTATACTGATTTTGCCAGAGACCTTCTTCCTTCATGCCTTCCTTCTCTTTTTTGCCCTCTATGAAAGCTTTTTTGGCTATCTTTATCTGAAAAGTCGGAGAAAGTGAACCGAAAGCTGTTTTTAATTTGTATATATAAAAATGTATACAAATTAAAGCTATCCTTAAGAGTGAATTAAGCAAATCTAATTGTGTCAATCGTTCGCGAACAGTCTATTTTTCTTGAAAAAATAGGCTTTTTTTCTAAAAATCTCTAGTCAAGCGCTTTATTTTTTTGTATAATAGAAGTAGCAAAGTATAGATAAGAAGAGAAAAGCATGATTACACTATTTCTATCACCGAGCTGTACATCATGTCGTAAGGCTAAGGCCTGGTTAGAAAAACATAAGGTTCCCTTTGTGGAACACAATATTATGACCAGTCCTTTAACAAGAAAAGAATTGCAACACATCCTTTCCTTGACCGAAAATGGTACTGATGACATCATTTCAACTCGTTCAAAAATTTTTCAAAAATTGAATATTGATGTAGAGAGTATTTCGGTATCGGAATTGCTTCATTTGATTGAGCAGTATCCTAGTCTTTTGCGTCGTCCAATTATTATTGATGCCAAGCGCATGCAAATCGGTTTTAATGAAGATGAGATTCGTGCTTTTCTCCCTCGTAGTTACCGTAAGCAAGAACTAAAAGAAGCAAGAATGAGAGCTGGTATTAGTTAATGAACAAACAGTATAGTTACCCACTAGATTTGTCGTGGAGCACTGAAGAACTTGCTTCAGTGCTTTCTTTTTTTAATGATGTTGAAGCTGCCTATGAAGGCAAGGTAGAGGCTAAAAAGTTACTGGACTCCTATAAGCGATTCAAGGCGGTTGTGCCAAGCAAGAGTGAAGAAAAACGTTTGGGACGAGAATTTGAAACAGTCAGTGGCTATTCGCTTTACCGAGCAGTTCAGGCGGCTAAGGAAAAAGGGGAAGGAAAGATTTCTCTTGGAAAGTAAATTTGAATTTGCTAAAGAGCTAATTAAGAAAGCGGGTCAGTACATCCTTGACCACATGCAGGAAGACTTGCGTGTTGAGACCAAGTCCTCTCCAACAGATTTGGTGACCAGACTGGACAAGGAAGTTCAGGAACTCTTGGTTGGTGAGATTTTGTCCCGTTATCCTGAGGATAAGATTTGTGCTGAAGAAGGGTGTCTGCGAGCTTCGGTTCAAGAGGGCAAGGTTTGGGTCATTGATCCCATTGATGGTACCAATAACTTTGTAGCCCAGCAGGAAGATTTTGCTGTTATGATGGCTTATTTTGAAAATGGTCAGGGACAGTTTGGCCTAATTTATGATGTGGTCAAAGGGGATTGTTACCACGGTGGTGGGGTCTTTCCAGTTTGTCGAAATAATAAGCCCCTAGCTCCCTTTAAAGCCAAACCACTTGGAGATTTTCTTATTGCGGGAAATAGTGGCATGCTGGAAACCAATGAATGGGGGCTGGCTGATTTGAGCCGAGCGGTTCTTGGTGTTCGTGTCTATGGAAGTGCGGCCATTAGTTTTGCCAAGATTTTGTCAGGGCATTTGTTGACCTATCTCACCTATCTGCAACCATGGGATTATGCCGCAGCTAGTATTTTAGGGGAAAGTCTGGGCTATCGGGTTGTGACCCTTTTTGGTGAAGCTCCTGATTTTCAAACCAGACAGCTGGTCATGATGGTGCCTCTTGAGATGCAGGAGGAAATTCAGTCCTATATTTACGAAAGGAAAAGAACTTAAATGAAATTTCCAGAAGGATTTGTTGAAAAATATAAAGAAATACTAGGAGATGAGGCAAGAGATTTTCTTGCCTCTTTTGAGGAGGAAGCGGTTTCGGCCTTTCGGGTCAATCCCTTAAAAGAAGAGCAACTTTCCTTTTCTGATGCCATTACTCAAACCCCTTGGGGCCACTATGGGAAGGTTTCAGGGAAATCGCCTGAGCATGCTACAGGTTTAGTTTATTCGCAAGAACCTGCTGCTCAAATGGTGGCTCAAGTAGCCCAACCCAGTCCTGGTATGAAGGTCTTGGACTTGGCTGCTGCACCGGGGGGTAAATCAACTCAACTGGCAGCCTATCTAGCTGGAGAGGGCCTTCTCGTCTCCAATGAAATTTCAAGCAAACGGGCTAAGATTTTAGTAGAAAACATGGAGCGCTTTGGAGCGACAAATGTTGTGGTGACCAATGAATCTGCTGACCGCTTGGCCAAGGTCTTTAAAGGCTATTTTGACCTCATTGTCCTTGATGCCCCTTGCTCTGGTGAAGGAATGTTTCGTAAGCAACCAGATGCTATGAACTATTGGAGCTTAGAGTATCCGAGTCAATGTGCTAGCTTGCAAAGAGAAATTTTAGCAGATGCAGTAACCATGCTAGCTGAAGGTGGTCGTCTGGTTTATTCAACCTGTACCTGGGCACCCGAGGAAAACGAAGAGATTGTTAAGTGGTTGCTGGAAGAGTATGATTTTGATTTGTTGCCAGTAGAGCATATCAATGGAATGGTAGCTGGTATTGACCTGCCAGAAACGGCTCGGATGTACCCTCATCAGTTTAAGGGAGAGGGTCAGTTTGTAGCCCATCTACAGTTTAAGGGTAACAATCCAACTCCTAAATGTAAGGCAAGTAAGAGCAATCTTGGTCGAGAACAAGTTGCCTTGTGGCAAGAATTTGCCCAAAACCATTTGAAGGTCAATCTACCGGGAATCTTGCAGACTTTTGGGGACCAACTCTATCTCTTACCAGAACTCTTGCCAGATTTAGGTAAGCTCAAGATTGCTCGCAATGGACTACATCTGGGCACTTTTAAGAAGAAACGCTTTGAGCCCAGTTTTGCTCTTGGTCTAGCCTTGAAACCGAGTCAGATCAAGCAGTCGGTTGAAATTGACCAAGAAGCGTTTGTCAAGTATGTGGCTGGAGAAACTGTTCAGCTGGCAGAAAGTCTGCCAAATGGTTGGTACCAAGTTTTGGTTAAAGGCAATGGCTTGGGCTTTGCAAAGGTTACTGGAAATGTTTTGAAAAATTATTTTCCAAAAGGCCTCAGATTCAAGTGAAAATGCTAGTCAAATATCTTATTCTATGTTATAGTGAAAGTATGGATTTTTTTAGTAGGATGATTCTTGATATCTTGATTGCCATCACATGTAGTTTTACTACTCAATGAAAATCAAAGAGCAAACTAGGAAGCTAGCCATAGATAGCTCAAAATACTGTTTTGAGGTTGCAAATAGGACTGACGGAGTCAGTTACAAAGCATTGCTTTAAAGTTGTAGATAGGACTGACCAAATAGGTACATACCTATAACAAGGCAAGGCTGACCTGGTTTGAAGAGATTTTCAAAGAGTACAAGAAGTTTAGTTATTAGCGTTCTTACCGCTTGTAAACTAGATTTCCCATAAAATAGAATCTTTTCCTTTTAGTTGTAAACTAGTCTGGGAGAGTAGAGAGGTTTGAGATACCTTTCTAGCTTTTGGATTATCATCTAAGGAGAGTAACCTTTTCCTTGCATTAAAAAGGGGAAAAAGAGACACGAAATGACTATAATGGGTGACAATGGGGGAAGGGATAGACAAGAGATTTTATCCACATATGAAAAAAGGAGGTTAGAAAAGAGTAATATAGCCTATATTATATAAATAATCAATTGCGCAGAAATTTGGTAAGAATTCATGCGTCAACTCATAAAGAACTACTTAAAAAATTCACAGTATTCATAATTATTTTCGAGGAGAAAAACAGTGAAAAAAAGAAAAAAGCTTGCTCTGTCTCTTATCGCTTTTTGGCTGACGGCTTGTTTAGTAGGCTGTGCTAGCTGGATTGATCGTGGAGAATCCATAACGGCTGTTGGCTCAACTGCCTTGCAACCCTTGGTTGAAGTAGCGGCAGATGAATTTGGCACGATCCATGTTGGAAAAACGGTCAATGTCCAAGGGGGAGGTTCTGGTACAGGCTTGTCCCAGGTTCAGTCTGGGGCAGTTGATATAGGAAACTCAGATGTATTTGCTGAGGAAAAAGACGGAATTGATGCTTCTGCTCTTGTTGACCACAAGGTCGCGGTAGCTGGCTTGGCTCTGATTGCCAATAAGGAGGTTGATGTTGATAACCTAACGACAGAGCAACTTCGTCAAATCTTCATAGGTGAGGTAACCAATTGGAAAGAGGTTGGTGGTAAGGACTTACCCATCTCTGTTATTAATCGGGCAGCCGGCTCTGGCTCTCGTGCTACCTTTGATACTGTCATTATGGAAGGTCAGTCTGCCATGCAAAGTCAGGAGCAGGATTCAAATGGAGCGGTAAAATCAATCGTATCAAAAAGTCCAGGAGCTATCTCTTATTTATCTCTTACCTATATAGATGATTCGGTCAAAAGCATGAAGTTGAATGGCTATGACTTAAGTCCAGAAAATATAAGTAGCAATAATTGGCCCTTGTGGTCTTATGAGCATATGTATACATTGGGGCAGCCCAATGAGTTGGCTGCAGAATTTCTCAATTTTGTTCTCTCGGATGAGACCCAAGAAGGGATTGTCAAAGGATTGAAGTATATTCCGATTAAGGAAATGAAGGTTGAAAAAGATGCTGCCGGAACTGTGACAGTGTTGGAAGGGAGACAATAATGAATCAAGAAGAATTAGCTAAGAAAATGTTGCTTCCATCAAAGAATTTTCGTCTGGAGAAATTAGGAAAAGGTTTGACCTTTGCCTGTCTTTCTTTGATAGTCATCCTTGTGGCCATGATTTTGGTTTTCGTAGCGCAAAAAGGCTTGTCGACCTTCTTTGTCAATGGTGTGAATATCTTTGACTTTCTTTTGGGAGGAACTTGGAATCCTTCTAGTAAAGAATTTGGTGCCCTTCCTATGATTTTGGGTTCCTTTATCGTTACCATTCTCTCAGCCCTTATCGCAACACCCTTTGCTATTGGTGCAGCAGTTTTTATGACCGAAGTATCACCAAAAGGGGCGAAGATTTTGCAACCAGCTATTGAACTCCTGGTTGGGATTCCTTCAGTAGTGTACGGATTTATTGGCTTGCAAGTCGTCGTTCCCTTTGTTCGCAGTGTCTTTGGTGGGACTGGTTTTGGGATTTTGTCAGGGATTTCCGTCCTCTTTGTCATGATTTTGCCGACCGTAACCTTTATGACAACGGATAGCTTGCGTGAGGTTCCTCGTTATTATCGTGAGGCCAGTTTCGCTATGGGAGCCACTCGCTGGCAGACTATCTGGCGTGTAATCTTGAAGGCGGCCCGTTCTGGTATTTTCACTGCAGTGGTCTTTGGGATGGCGCGTGCCTTTGGTGAGGCTCTAGCTATCCAGATGGTTGTCGGAAACTCAGCTGTTATCCCAACTTCCTTGACCACACCAGCTGCAACTTTAACTTCTATATTAACTATGGGAATTGGGAACACTGTCATGGGAACTGTAAATAATAATGTTCTCTGGTCACTGGCCTTGGTACTGCTCTTGATGAGTTTAGTTTTTAACAGTGTGATTAAATTGATTACGAAAGAAAGAGGAAAGAAAAATTATGCGCGCTAAGAAATTAGATAAACTTGCAACAGCTGTCCTCTATACGATTGCTAGCATCATTGTGACAATCTTGGCTTCCTTGATTCTCTATATCTTGGTTCGGGGCTTGCCCCATATCTCTTGGTCTTTCTTGACTGGAAGGTCTTCTGCTTTTCAAGCAGGTGGTGGGATTGGCATTCAGCTTTACAATTCCTTTTTCCTATTGGTCATTACTTTGATTATTTCTGTACCTCTTTCTATGGGAGCTGGGATTTACTTGGCTGAGTATGCTAAAAAAGGTCCTGTTACCAACTTTGTGCGGACTTGTATTGAAATCTTGTCCTCTTTACCATCAGTGGTGGTGGGGCTCTTTGGTTACTTGATTTTTGTAGTCCAGTTTGAGTATGGATTTTCAATCATTTCAGGTGCCTTGGCCTTGACAGTCTTTAACTTGCCTCAGATGACGCGTAATGTAGAGGATAGTTTGAAACACGTTCACCATACCCAACGTGAGGCTGGTCTGGCTCTTGGGATTTCTCGCTGGGAGACAGTGGTTCATGTTGTTATTCCAGAAGCGCTTCCAGGTATTGTAACGGGTGTCGTCTTGGCATCTGGTCGTATCTTTGGCGAAGCTGCAGCTCTGATTTATACAGCAGGGCAATCGGCGCCAGCTCTTGACTGGTCTAACTGGAATATCCTCAGTGTGACTAGCCCCATCTCTATCTTCCGTCAAGCAGAAACCTTGGCTGTCCATATCTGGAAAGTCAATAGTGAAGGCACTATTCCAGATGGAACTATTGTATCAGCAGGTTCTGCCGCTGTGCTCCTAATCTTTATCCTGATTTTTAACTTTGGAGCTCGTAAGTTCGGAAACTATCTACACAAGAAATTAACCGCTGTCTAAAGGAGAAGCCATGTCAACATATAACTGGGATGAGAAGCATATCCTTACCTTTCCTGAAGAAAAAGTAGCCCTTTCTACTAAGGATGTCCATGTTTACTATGGTAAAAATGAATCCATTAAGGGGATTGATATGCAATTTGAAAGAAATAAAATTACAGCTTTGATTGGTCCGTCGGGATCGGGGAAATCTACCTACTTACGCAGTCTCAATCGCATGAATGATACTATTGATATTGCTAAAGTAACTGGGCAGATTCTCTATCGTGGAATTGATGTCAACCGTCCAGAAATCAACGTTTATGAAATGCGTAAACACATTGGAATGGTTTTTCAACGCCCTAATCCATTTGCTAAGTCAATTTACCGTAATATTACCTTTGCGCATGAACGTGCTGGAGTTAAGGATAAGCAAGTCCTAGATGAAATCGTAGAAACCTCCCTTCGTCAGGCTGCCCTCTGGGATCAGGTTAAAGACGATCTCCACAAGTCAGCCTTGACCTTATCAGGTGGTCAGCAACAACGTCTCTGTATTGCTCGTGCCATCTCTGTTAAGCCAGATATCCTCTTAATGGATGAGCCAGCCTCAGCCTTGGATCCGATTGCGACCATGCAACTAGAAGAGACCATGTTTGAGCTCAAGAAAGACTTTACCATCATCATTGTAACGCATAATATGCAGCAGGCTGCTCGTGCAAGTGACTATACAGGCTTCTTTTACTTGGGTGATTTGATTGAGTATGACAAAACTGCAACTATTTTCCAAAATGCCAAGCTACAGTCCACCAATGACTATGTATTTGGTCACTTTGGTTAGAAAGGAAACCGTATGACAGATGCGATTTTACAGGTATCAGACCTGTCCGTTTATTATAATAAAAAGAAGGCTTTGAATAGTGTTTCCCTATCTTTCCAACCTAAGGAAATTACAGCCTTGATTGGTCCATCTGGATCAGGGAAGTCAACCCTCCTCAAGTCTCTCAACCGCATGGGAGATCTCAATCCAGAGGTGACCACAACTGGATCCGTGGTGTACAATGGTCACAACATCTACAGTCCGCGTACAGATACGGTTGAATTACGTAAGGAAATCGGAATGGTTTTCCAACAACCTAATCCTTTCCCTATGACTATCTATGAGAATGTTGTCTACGGGCTTCGTATCAATGGAATTAAGGATAAGCTGGTTCTGGATGAAGCCGTAGAAAAAGCCTTGCAAGGTGCCTCTATCTGGGATGAGGTCAAGGATCGTCTACATGATTCAGCTATTGGATTGTCAGGTGGTCAACAGCAGCGTGTCTGCGTGGCCCGTGTCTTGGCAACCAGTCCTAAAATCATCCTCTTGGATGAGCCAACTTCGGCTTTGGATCCGATTTCAGCTGGTAAAATTGAGGAAACCTTGTATGGTCTAAAAGACAAGTACACCATGCTTCTGGTAACCCGTTCCATGCAACAAGCTTCACGTATCTCTGATAAGACAGGATTTTTCCTAGATGGAGATTTGATTGAATTTAATGATACCAAGCAGATGTTCCTTGATCCCCAACACAAGGAAACGGAAGACTATATTACAGGAAAATTTGGATAAGGAGATGAAAGATGTTACGATCTCAATTTGAAGAAGATTTAGAGAAATTACATAACCAGTTCTACGCTATGGGACAAGAAGTGCTCTCACAAATCAATCGTACGGTGCGTGCCTTTGTCACGCATGACCGTGACCTGGCAAAAGAGGTCATCGAAGATGACGCAGAAGTAAATGAATACGAAGTGAAACTGGAAAAGAAATCATTTGAAATGATTGCACTCCAACAACCAGTCTCTCAAGATTTGCGTACAGTCTTGACTGTCCTTAAGGCTGTATCAGATGTGGAGCGTATGGGGGATCACGCTGTAGCCATTGCCCAGGCAACCATCCGTATGAAGGGGGAAGAACGCATCCCAGCTGTAGAGGAAGAAATTCAAAAAATGGGACGTGAAGTTAAAAGCGTTGTTGAAGCAGCACTTGATCTTTATCTTAATGGTTCTGTTGACGACGCATACCGGGTAGCCTCCATGGATGAGCAAATTAACCACTATTTTGAAACTATCCGTGACCTTGCGACTGAAGAGATTAAGAAAAATCCAGAAGCCATTGTTACGGGTCGTGATTATTTCCAAGTTATTTCCTACTTGGAGCGTATCGGTGACTATGCTAAAAATATCTGTGAATGGGTTGTTTACTTTGAAACAGGTAAGATTGTCGAATTATAAAATATTCAAAGGATAAAATTATTGTGAAAGCTTACTTTTTAATACAGTAAGCTTTCATTGTATAGATAGTTTACTTTGTCAGAGGTGAATAATGAACTACATACAGAATATCAGAAAAAAGTTGGAAAAGATAAGATTATTTTAAATTTTACCTGTGGAATATTAAGTCAATCAGGAAAAATTTTATTACAAAAACGAGCAGATAAAGGAACGTGGGGATTACCAGGTGGTGCTCTTGAATTAGGAGAATCGGCTTTAGAAGCTTTAGTGCGAGAGTTTTATGAAGAAACAGGAGTCGAAGTGAGGGTGGAAAAACTCTTAAATGTTTATACAAAATATTCAGACAGTTATCCGAATGGTGATGAGGCTCAAGTTCTTACAATCTTGTATTTAGTTTCATCTGAAACTTCTATCTCTACAAATTTTTTTACAAGTGATGAAACTTTAGAATTAGGATTTTTTGATCATAGTGACATACAAAATATTGCAATTGTAAACCAGCAGCATCAAGATATGATAAATGATTTTTTTGAAAATAAGTTCCCAATAGATAGATAAACTAACCACTGTATTTCTATTTTTTAGTAAATATATTTTATGAAAATGCAAGAAAACACTTGACAAGCAACTTAGATATCGTTATAATTATACAAAATTAACAGAGGGGTTGTTTATTTATGAAATCAAAAAAATGGATATTTGTTTTATGTAATTTTCTTGCAAGTTTCTTCTTAGTAGCTTGCCAGTCAGGTTCTAATGGTTCTCAGTCAGCTGTTGAGGCCATTAAGCAAAAGGGGAAATTGGTTGTGGCGACAAGTCCTGACTATGCACCCTTTGAATTTCAATCATTGGTTGATGGAAAGAACCAGGTAGTCGGTGCAGACATCGACATGGCTCAGGCTATCGCTGATGAACTTGGGGTTAAGTTGGAAATCTCAAGCATGAGTTTTGACAATGTTTTGACCAGTCTTCAAACAGGTAAGGCTGACCTGGCAGTTGCGGGAATTAGCGCTACTGACGAGAGAAAAGAAGTCTTTGATTTTTCAATCCCTTACTATGAAAACAAGATTAGTTTCTTGGTTCGTAAGGCTGATGTAGAAAAATACAAGGATTTAACTAGCCTTGAAAGTGCTAATATTGCGGCTCAAAAAGGGACTGTTCCAGAATCAATGGTCAAGGAACAATTGCCAAAAGCTCAATTAACTTCCCTAACTAATATGGGTGAAGCAGTCAATGAATTGCAGGTTGGAAAAGTAGATGCTGTTCATATGGATGAGCCTGTTGCACTTAGTTATGCTGCTAAAAACGCTGACTTAGCTGTCGCAATTGTCAGCTTGAAGATGAAGGACGGCGACGCCAATGCCGTTGCTCTTAGAAAAAATAGTGATGATTTGAGAGAAGTGGTAGACAAGGTCATCCAAAAACTCAAGGATGAAGGAATTTACCAAAGCTATCTTGAAAAAGCAGCAAGTCTAACTGAAGTTGAAGAATAAGAAAAAGCAGAGTTGGATGTCATTCCAATTCTGCTTTTAAATAGTTTAAAACCTTTTCCAGATTGTCTAGGGACACCTTGGCAAATTGATAAGGACAGGTGCTTAAATAGGCCTCTTCAAAGAAGTCCAAGCCTAGTTGACTGTGTTTGAGATTGGCGATTTTAGGATACTGTCTCAGGTCTAGCAATAAACCATCGTGAAGAGGAAAATGAGGAAGAGGACAGGGGCTGTAAGCTAGTCTTTCCTTGATTTGTTTTTGGTAAGTTTCTTGATTATTCAAGCGAGTCAGACGATTTTTCTCAAACAATTGACTATCGATATAGAGTGATAAGGCCTTTTGCATGATGAGGTTGCTGTCGTAGTCTAGGATATTTTTGTAGGCCACAAATGCTTCTTTGATAGCATTTGGAAGAATGAGTGCTGTAATACGAAGGGCTGGAAAGAGGCTGGTCGAGAAGGACTTGATATAAATGACACGCTCCTCTGTATCAAGATAGTGGAAGGTTTGGCCCTTCTTGGAGTCCAAATCACCCAGATAATCGTCCTCTACGATATAGACATCATACTTGGCTGCTAAGTCAAGAATAGCTCGTTTGTCCTGCTCAGAATAGGAATGGCCTAGAGGATAGTGAAATCGAGGAATGGTATAGAAAAACTTAATTTTTCCTGTTTTGAAGTGGCCTTCCAGTTCCTTCAAGTCAATCCCATCAATGCCTCGTTCAATCGTTTGATAGTCCAGACCCTGAGCAATCAAGAGGCGATTCATTCGATGGTAGGTCGGTTGTTCCATCAAGATTTCCTTGGCTTGGCTAGGGAAGGAAATTTGAGAAAGGATAAACAAGGCTTGTTGGGTTCCAGAAGTCAGTACCAGTTGGTCAGCCTTGCAGTAGAGGGCTTGGTCAAAGAGGAGTTGGTGAATGGATTGTCTTAAGTCTTCTAAACCTTCTTGATTTTCATAGTAGTTGAAGAGGTAGTTTTCCCGGCCAATCAAAGTTTCATTGACACAGAGTCGGAAATCGTCATAGGCGCTGGCGTGTTCATCCGTAACCTCGATTTCGAGGTCTTGGTGTTGCCCTTGTTCTAGGACATAGTAGCCACTCTGGGGCTTGGCATAGAGGTATTGTTCGTACCGTAATTCCAGCAGGGCGCGCTGAACGGTGTCCTTGCTACAGTGAAAGTCAAGGCTTAGTTGACGGATAGAAGGCAGGCGACTTCCCGTCGGAAAGCGTCCAGACTCGATACCATTTTTCAGATAGGAAACGACCTCTTGGTACTTGCTTTGTTTCTTCATTCCAGACCTCCCTTGATTTTGTTACATTGTACCCTTTTTTTTCCTTCTTGGCAATGTCTAGGGTGTTTCTCTCGTTCACATCTAAGAGCAAATGTGGTATATTCCCATCTTTAATACTTTTTTTGAAATCAAAGAGCAACCAAATGCAGATGTGACAGTTTTTCGGAACTTTTTTCTCTTTAAAACAAAATATGTATTTTTATCTGGGGTTGGTTTGTTTTAAAAAGTTTTCATGCTAATTTCCCCGTATTACTTGCACATATTTTTAGGAAAAAACTTGAAACCGTTTTCTAGTTGTGGTATAATAGAATTGAAAAATAAAAGTATACGAATGACTTGTTAGAAAGGAGTTTTAAATCAGAAAATCAAGTTATTTTATCAGTAATATATATTTGTGACTTGAAGGAGTGTTTTTTATGAAATTTAAAAAAACTGTAACTTCAGCTCTTGTTGTATTATCACTATTTTCTATTATGTCTCCTTCTATAGTTTCTGTTAGAGTATTTGCTGATGATGTAACTACTACGGAAGTTTCTGAAATTAGTACCCAAGAACAAAAATAAATAGATGATGTAGCTAATGTTCTTGATCAAATGTTTAGAAATGGAGTTAATGAAAAAAATTTTACTGAATATGTTTATAAAAACTTTTCTCAAAAAGATATTGCTCTTGCGGAAAATAAATTAGAAACTAATATTAATAATCTCTATGACAGAGTCCCTTGGGATGAGATGGGAGGATGTATAGCGAGAAAAATACGAGAAGAATTTTTTGCTATGACCAATGTTTCGCTAATTGTTAAGTATGCGCAGAAAAAGGCTTGGTTAGAATTAGCTAAAGTGGTACTAAGATTTGTTAAAGCTAATGGACTTAAAACAAATATTTATATCATTGCTGGTCAGTTGGCTATTTGGGCAGTTCAGTGTGGTCTGGAATAATGCGTGATAAAAACTTTTTAATAAAAGATGGGATTATTAGCTTTTTGATTGGATTTGTATATGCATATTTAGTGTTACAAAAATTTATCCTTTGGAAAATCCTTTTGTTTGCATTTATTTTTGCAATTATTAATACAATATTTATGTTTGCTAGGAACAAAAAATAAATAATGATTTAGTTAAATAAAAAAAGGCCCCTAGGGAAGTGTGTTCCTTAGGGGTTGTTGTGCCAGTTCAAGTTTTGTTTCTGTCAAAATCTCAGGCTACCCGTCGGAAAGCGTCCAGACTCGATGCATTTTTCAGATAAGCTACGACCTCTTGGTACTTGCTTTGTTTCTTCATTCCAGACCTCCCTTGATTTTGTTACATTGTACCCTTTTTTTCTTTCTTGGCAATGTCTAAGGTGTTTCTCTCGTTCACATATAAAGCTAAATGTGGTATACTTAGGAGTAACATTTATAGAATAACAAACAAGAAAGAGAATGGATAAGAACGTGCAGGAACCAGTGAAATTATTTCAATACAATACCCTTGGAGCCTTGATGGCTGGCCTTTATGGTGGGACCATGACAGTAGGAGAATTGCTAGAGCATGGAGACCTTGGTTTGGGAACCTTGGATTCCATTGATGGGGAATTGATTGTCTTGGATGGCAAGGCTTATCAAGCCAAAGGCTCAGGAGAGCAACCGGAAATTGTAGAAGTATCACCAGATGCCCTTATTCCTTACGCAGCAGTAGTACCACATCAGGCAGAGGTCATTTTCCGCCAGCGCTTTGAGATGACAGACAAGGAATTGGAAGAACGGATTGAGTCTTATTATGACGGGGAAAATCTTTTCCGCTCTATCAAGATTCGTGGGGAATTTTCACATATGCATGTGCGCATGATTCCTAAGTCGGCACCAGATACCAAGTTTGCTGATGTCGCAACCCATCAACCTGAATATAGTCGTGACAATGTGGCAGGAACCATCGTTGGTTTCTGGACGCCAGAGATTTTCAATGGGGTCAGTTTGGCAGGATATCATCTACATTTTATCTCAGATGATTTGACCTTCGGTGGGCATGTTATGGACTTTGTTATCAAGGAAGGCATTATCGAGGTGGGAGCTATTGACCAGTTGGACCAACGTTTCCCAGTCCAAGACCGTCAATACTTGTTTGCTAAGTTCAATGTTGACGAGATGAAAAAAGATATTGAAAAGGCAGAATAGGAGAAGAAAATGATCATTCATATTATCATTACCATGGTGCTGTTGCTGGCTTTCTTGCTAGGGAGCGTTTGGTATGCCAAAAAGAAATACCAGACTAATCTAGCTGCCTTGGGATTGGGTGCAGTCGCTTTCTTTGTTTCTTCGCAGATTTTGGAAAAACTGGTGCATATCTTAGTTTTACATCCTCAAAAAGACGGTAGTATTGCTCTCTTGCAAGATCATCCGCTTGTCTATATCATCTATGGCCTAGCCATGGCAGCATTTTTTGAGGAAACGGCTCGTCTTATTTTCTTCAAATGGTTGGAGAAAAAGAGAAGTTTGGAAAAGGCAGACGCCTTGGCCTATGGGTTAGGGCATGGTGGTTTGGAGTTGATTTTCCTAGGTCTTACTAGTTTACTCAATCTCTACTTCGTGCTTTCGGCAGTTCAAACTCAGGATCCACAGGTCATGCAATTACTGTCTGAAAATATGTTGAAAACCATTCAGTCACTTTCGGTCTGGCAGATTTATTTGCTTGGTTTTGAGAGAATCTTGGCGCTAGGTTTCCAATTACTCTTGACTGTTTGGGTTTACCAAGCTGTTCGCCAGAAGAAATGGATTTATCTCCTAGCAGCCTATGGCCTACATGCCTTCTTTGACCTAGCACCATCTCTAGTCCAAGTTGACTGGTTGACAAATCCAGTCTTGGTTGAAGTTGTCCTAGCACTTGAACTTGTTCTGGTTGCCTATGGGACCAAGGCAATCTTTTGTAAAAAATCATAAGAAAAAAGGGGGAAACCTCTTTTTCTTATGCAAAATCCAGACAAGGTCTTTTTATGGTCGTCAAATGTCTCTAAAAATGGTATAATGGAATGAATTTTGTAAAAGGAAGAGTGACATGTCTGTAAGAGAAAAAATGCTTGAAATCTTAGAAGGGATTGATATCCGTTTTAAGGAACCCTTGCATAGCTATAGTTATACAAAAGTAGGTGGAGAGGCCGATTATCTGGTCTTTCCACGAAATCGTTTTGAGTTGGCTCGCGTTGTCAAATTTGCTAATCAAGAAAATATCCCTTGGATGGTTCTTGGCAATGCTAGCAATATCATCGTTCGTGATGGTGGAATTCGTGGATTTGTCATCTTGTGTGACAAGCTCAATAATGTTTCTGTTGATGGCTATACTATTGAAGCAGAAGCAGGGGCTAACTTGATTGAAACAACTCGCATTGCGCTTCGTCATAGTTTGACTGGCTTTGAGTTTGCTTGTGGCATTCCAGGAAGCGTTGGCGGTGCTGTCTTTATGAATGCGGGTGCCTATGGTGGCGAGATTGCCCACATCTTGCAGTCTTGTAAGGTCTTGACTAAGGATGGGGAAATCGAGACCCTGTCTGCCAAGGACTTGGCTTTTGGTTACCGCCATTCAGCTATTCAGGAGTCTGGTGCAGTTGTCTTGTCAGCTAAATTTGCCCTAGCCCCAGGAACCCATCAGGTTATCAAGCAGGAAATGGACCGCTTGACGCACTTACGTGAACTCAAGCAACCTTTGGAATACCCATCCTGTGGTTCGGTCTTTAAGCGTCCAGTCGGGCATTTTGCAGGTCAGTTAATTTCAGAAGCTGGCTTGAAAGGCTATCGTATCGGTGGTGTTGAAGTGTCTGAAAAGCACGCAGGATTTATGATCAATGTTGCTGATGGAACGGCTAAAGACTACGAGGACTTGATTGAGTCTGTGATTGAAAAAGTCAAGGAACACTCTGGCGTTACTCTTGAGAGAGAAGTTCGTATCTTGGGTGAAAGCAAGTAGGAAGCTTTGGCTAAAAAGCTGCTGCTATGTCATGGAAAGGGGGTGAAAGCCTATCGTTAGTGCAGAAGAATGTAGGCAGTTCAATCTCCTACACGAGGTAGTAGTGGCCTGACAGAGCCCTGATCTGTTAATCTATGAAAAAGAAGGAATAAATGACAATTGAAAAAACCAATTATTGAATTCAAAAACGTCTCTAAAGTTTTTGAAGACAGCAACACCAAGGTTCTCAAAGATATCAACTTTGAGTTGGAAGAAGGGAAATTCTACACTCTTTTAGGCGCATCTGGTTCAGGGAAATCAACTATCCTTAACATCATTGCAGGTTTACTGGATGCGACAACAGGAGATATTTTATTGGACGGTGTCCGAATCAATGACATTCCAACCAACAAGCGTGACGTCCATACCGTCTTCCAATCCTATGCCTTATTTCCACATATGAATGTGTTTGAAAATGTTGCTTTTCCGCTCCGCTTGCGTAAGATCGACAAGAAAGAAATCGAGCAACGCGTAGCGGAAGTTCTCAAGATGGTTCAGTTGGAAGGGTATGAAAAACGATCCATTCGTAAACTCTCAGGAGGACAACGTCAGCGTGTGGCTATTGCCCGTGCCATTATCAACCAACCCCGTGTGGTTTTGTTGGATGAGCCTTTGTCAGCGCTGGACTTAAAATTACGAACAGACATGCAGTACGAACTGCGTGAACTGCAACAACGATTGGGCATTACCTTTGTCTTTGTCACTCACGATCAGGAAGAAGCCCTGGCCATGAGTGACTGGATTTTCGTTATGAATGATGGCGAGATTGTTCAGTCTGGAACTCCTGTGGACATCTACGATGAGCCAATCAACCACTTTGTTGCCACCTTTATCGGGGAGTCAAATATCTTGCCAGGTACCATGATTGAGGACTACTTGGTTGAGTTTAACGGCAAACGCTTTGAAGCAGTCGATGGGGGGATGAAGCCAAATGAGCCTGTCGAGGTTGTCATTCGTCCAGAGGACTTGCGCATTACCCTGCCTGAAGAAGGCAAGCTCCAAGTTAAGGTGGATACCCAGCTCTTCCGTGGGGTGCACTATGAAATTATCGCCTATGACGAACTTGGAAATGAATGGATGATCCACTCAACTCGTAAGGCCATCGTTGGAGAGGAAATCGGTCTGGACTTTGAGCCAGAAGACATCCATATCATGCGTCTCAACGAAACTGAAGAAGAGTTCGATGCTCGTATCGAAGAATACGTGGAAATCGAAGAGCAAGAAGCAGGTCTGATCAATGCAATCGAGGAGGAAAGAGATGAAGAAAACAAGCTCTAAACTCTTTGTAGTTCCCTACATGCTCTGGATCGCCCTCTTTGTCCTGACACCCTTGGTCTTGATTTTCGGACAATCCTTTTTCAACATTGAAGGCCAGTTTAGTTTAGAAAACTATAAATCTTACTTTGCGTCACAAAACTTGACCTACCTAAAAATGAGCTTTAACTCTGTACTCTATGCAGGAATTGTGACCTTTGTAACCCTGCTCATCAGCTATCCGACAGCCCTCTTTTTGACCCGTCTCAAGCACCGTCAACTCTGGCTCATGCTGATTATCCTACCAACTTGGATCAATTTGCTCCTTAAAGCCTATGCCTTTATCGGAATTTTTGGTCAGAATGGCTCTATTAACCAATTCTTGGAATTTATCGGAATCGGCTCACAACAGTTGCTTTTTACCGATTTCTCCTTTATCTTTGTCGCAAGCTACATCGAGCTTCCCTTTATGATTTTGCCGATTTTCAATGTCTTGGACGATATGGATAACAATCTCATCAATGCCAGCTACGACCTTGGTGCGACCAAGTGGGAAACCTTCCGTCATGTCATCTTCCCTCTATCTATGAACGGAGTGAGAAGTGGGGTCCAATCGGTCTTTATCCCAAGTTTGAGTCTCTTCATGCTGACCCGTTTGATTGGTGGGAACCGCGTTATCACGCTGGGAACAGCCATTGAGCAAAACTTTCTGACCAATGACAACTACGGTATGGGTTCTACCATCGGTGTGATTCTCATCCTGACCATGTTCATCACCATGTGGGTAACTAAGGAAAGGAGAGAACGATGAAAAAATTTGCCAATCTATATCTAGGACTGGTCTTTCTTGTCCTCTACCTGCCGATTTTTTACCTGATTGGCTATGCCTTTAATGCAGGCAATGACATGAATAGCTTTACAGGCTTTAGCTTGAGTCATTTTAAAACCATGTTTGGCGATGGTCGTCTCATGTTGATTGTGACTCAGACCTTTTTCTTGGCCTTTCTATCAGCCTTGATAGCGACCATTATCGGGACTTTTGGTGCCATTTACATCTACCAGTCTCGTAAGAAATACCAAGAAGCCTTTCTATCACTCAATAATATCCTCATGGTTGCGCCTGATGTTATGATTGGTGCCAGCTTCTTGATTCTTTTTACTCAGCTCAAGTTTTCACTTGGCTTTTTGACCGTTCTTTCTAGTCACGTGGCCTTCTCGATTCCTATCGTGGTCTTGATGGTCTTGCCTCGACTCAAGGAAATGAACGGTGACATGATTCATGCGGCCTATGACCTTGGTGCCAGTCAATTTCAGATGTTCAAGGAAATCATGCTTCCTTACCTGACTCCGTCTATCATTGCAGGTTATTTCATGGCCTTCACCTATTCGCTAGATGACTTTGCCGTGACCTTCTTTGTAACGGGAAATGGCTTTTCAACCCTATCAGTCGAGATTTACTCTCGTGCTCGTAAAGGGATTTCTCTAGAAATCAATGCCCTGTCTGCCCTTGTCTTTCTCTTTAGTATTATCCTAGTTGTTGGCTATTACTTTATCTCACGTGAGAAGGAGGAGCAAGCATGAAAAAACTCTATTCATTTTTAGCAGGAATTGCAGCCATTATCCTGGTCTTATGGGGAATTGCGACGCATTTAGATAGTAAAATCAATAGCCGAGATAGTCAAAAACTGGTCATTTACAACTGGGGAGACTATATCGATCCAGAACTCTTGGAGCAATTCACAGAAGAAACAGGCATCCAAGTTCAGTATGAGACCTTTGACTCCAACGAAGCCATGTATACCAAGATCAAGCAGGGTGGAACGACCTATGATATTGCCATTCCTAGTGAATACATGATCAACAAGATGAAGGACGAAGACCTCTTAGTTCCGCTTGATTATTCAAAACTTGAAGGAATCGAAAATATCGGACCAGAGTTTCTCAACCAGTCCTTTGACCCAGGCAATAAATTCTCCATCCCTTACTTCTGGGGAACCTTGGGAATTGTCTACAATGAAACCATGGTAGATGAGGCACCTGAGCATTGGGATGACCTCTGGAAGCCAGAGTATAAGAACTCTATCATGCTCTTTGATGGGGCGCGTGAGGTGTTGGGTCTGGGGCTCAATTCCCTCGGCTACAGCCTCAACTCCAAAGATCCCCAGCAGTTGGAAGAGACAGTGGACAAGCTCTACAAGCTGACTCCAAATATCAAGGCTATTGTGGCGGATGAGATGAAGGGCTACATGATTCAGAACAACGCTGCTATCGGTGTGACCTTCTCTGGTGAAGCCAGCCAAATGCTAGAAAAAAATGAAAATCTACGCTATGTGGTACCGACTGAGGCTAGCAACCTTTGGTTTGACAATATGGTCATTCCCAAAACAGTTAAAAATCAAGATGCAGCCTATGCCTTTATCAACTTTATGTTGAAACCTGAAAATGCTCTCCAAAATGCGGAGTATGTCGGCTATTCAACTCCAAACCTACCAGCTAAGGAATTACTCCCAGAGGAGAAAAAAGAAGATAAAGCCTTCTATCCAGATGCTGAAACCATGAAACACCTAGAAGTTTATGAGAAATTTGACCATAAATGGACAGGAAAATATAGCGACCTCTTCCTACAGTTTAAAATGTATCGGAAGTAGGAGTTAAACGTAAGAAAACGAATCAGTTAGAGCTGGTTCGTTTTTTTAACTCTTTTTCTTTGCAATAACAATATTTTATGGTATAATGTAAGCGTAAACACAAACACAAGAAACTCTCTAAATATTCTATGCTTTTAAAAAAGATAGGAGGAATAAATCATGAAAAAGAAGTTTATGATTTTCTTAACAGCAGTTGCTAGTTTATTGTTTTTAACAACATTTTCAACTACAAAGGCAGATGAAAATATTGACAATAACGGTAGTTATGAAACAAGAACATCTTTAGTAATGAAAGTCGGGGATTCTGCTACACAAGTATTTACAGATAATTCTGGGGAAGAAAATGTAATTACCGTTACAAAGGTTGCTGACAGACCTAGAACCAGTTTTAGATGGGCACAAGTTGGTAGTGAAAAAGCTAGTAACGGAACTTATCATATAAGTTACAGACGCGGGATATTTAACTGTGGCTTCTATATCACAATAGATACTCGTAACATTACCAGCGCATATGATTTATGGTATTTCCATCTAGTAGGCACAAACTCCGCAAATTTAGTGCATGAAAGTAATAGGAGAGCAACAGCATATTTCACATTTCAACTCAGTGTTCCTTGGATTAACGGCCCAAGTTGGGACGGAGCTCTTCGAGCAGAGCTCGACGCAGACTATCTAGTTACACTGGTGAAGTAAAATGGGAATGTTTGGTTTGATGACAGTCGCTCTTACTATAACTCTCTTTCTAATCATCATTTTTTTAATAGTAAAAAATCTTAAGAAATAAACAATTTAAAATATTTAGAGAGCAGATAAAGACACCAAAATTAAATAATTTGGTGTCTTTTATTATGAAATATTCGAAAACTTGGGATAAAAGTTGGGATAAAAAGAAAAATGGCAGTAAGAAAAAGTATATTCTGAAAAAGTAATCGAAGATGTAGGGAATGGGGTTTCTTAAATGGGAATGATTTCCAGTTGACGTAGACTTAAAAAAACGGTATAATACTTAAGTTGAGAATTGATTTTCACTTGTCTTAGTCCAGAGAAATGGCGGTGCTGCGAGCCATCTAAGCTAGGAAGTCATGCTACTCAATCATACAATTGCATAAGAATAAGAGAATGACAAGTTCATTGAATGAAGGTGGTACCGCGGTTTTTCGCCCTTCGTGATATGAGCTTGTCTTTTGATTTTTGGAGGTGTTGATGAAAACATTTCTTGTCAAACAAAAGTTTCGTCTTGGAGGCGAACGCTTCGCTATCAAGGATGACAGGGGAGAAATCGCCTATCAGGTGGAAGGATCATTTTTTAAGATTCCCAAAACCTTTACCATCTATGATGCTAATGGTGAACAGGTTAGTCAGATTAGTAAGGAAATCTTGACCTTGCTTCCTCGTTTTGAGATTCAGCTTCGGGATGGCTCGAGTTTTGTCATTCGTAAGAAGTTGACCGTCTGGCGAGATAAGTATGAGTTTGATAATCTAGGTCTTCGTATCGAGGGCAATATCTGGGATTTGAATTTCAAATTGCTGGATGATCGCGATCATCTGATTGCGGAAATTAAGAAGGAACTCTTCCATCTGACCTCTACCTATACCGTAACGGTTCTGGAGGACGCTTATGCAGATCTAGTCATTTCCCTCTGTGTCGCGATTGACTATGTGGAAATGCTGGAAAGCCAATCACATTAAACAAGTAAATAAGGAGACAATATGAAACAACTATCTAGTGCACAAGTACGCCAAATGTGGCTTGACTTCTGGGCGACCAAAGGTCACTCTGTAGAACCATCAGTAAGTTTGGTTCCTGTAAATGACCCAACTCTTTTGTGGATCAACTCTGGGGTAGCAACCCTTAAGAAATACTTTGACGGGACCATCATCCCTGAAAATCCACGTATTACCAATGCCCAAAAGGCTATCCGTACCAACGACATCGAGAACGTAGGGAAGACTGCACGTCACCATACCATGTTTGAAATGTTGGGGAACTTCTCTATCGGAGATTACTTCCGTGACGAAGCCATCACTTGGGCTTATGAGCTTTTGACAAGTCCTGAATGGTTTGATTTCCCAGCTGAAAAACTTTACATGACTTACTATCCAGATGATAAAGATTCTTACAACCGTTGGATTGAAGTGGGAGTGGATCCAAGTCACTTGATTCCTATTGAGGACAACTTCTGGGAAATCGGTGCGGGACCTTCTGGACCAGATACAGAAATCTTCTTTGACCGTGGAGAAGCCTTTGACCCAGAAAATATCGGTCTACGCCTTCTTGCAGAAGATATCGAAAACGACCGTTACATCGAAATCTGGAATATCGTTTTGTCACAATTTAACGCAGACCCTGCTGTTCCTCGTAGCGAGTACAAGGAATTGCCACACAAGAACATTGATACGGGCGCTGGTTTGGAGCGTTTGGTGGCGGTTATCCAAGGGGCTAAGACTAACTTTGAAACAGACCTCTTCATGCCGATTATTCGTGAAGTAGAGAAATTGTCTGGTAAGGTTTATGACCAAGATGGCGACAACATGAGCTTCAAAGTCATCGCTGACCACATCCGTTCTCTTTCATTTGCCATTGGGGATGGTGCCCTTCCAGGAAATGAAGGTCGTGGTTACGTCCTTCGTCGTCTTCTCCGTCGTGCCTCTATGCACGGTCAAAAATTGGGTATCAACGAGCCTTTCCTTTACAAACTGGTTCCAACTGTTGGAAAAATCATGGAAAGCTACTATCCAGAAGTGCTTGAAAAACGTGACTTTATTGAAAAAATTGTTAAGAGCGAAGAAGAATCATTTGCTCGTACCCTTCACTCAGGTCAACACTTTGCCCAAGGCATCGTAGCTGACTTGAAAGAAAAAGGTCAATCTGTCATTGCTGGTCAAGATGTATTCAAACTTTATGACACTTATGGATTCCCAGTTGAATTGACTGAAGAAATCGCTGAAGAGGCTGGTATGACTGTAGACCGTGAAGGTTTTGAAGCAGCCATGAAAGAACAGCAAGAACGCGCGCGTGCGTCAGCTGTCAAGGGTGGTTCAATGGGTATGCAAAATGAAACCCTTCAAAACATCACAGTGGAAAGCCGCTTTAACTATGAAGCATCTCAATTGTCTTCTAAATTGGTGGCTATCGTGGCTGACAATGCAGAAGTAGAATCTGTATCAGAAGGAACTGCCTCTCTTATCTTTGCGGAAACGCCATTCTATGCTGAAATGGGTGGACAAGTAGCTGACTACGGTCAAATCTTGGATGCTGAAGGAAACCTTGTGGCTACTGTGACAAATGTTCAAAAAGCACCAAACGGACAAGCTCTTCATACAGTTGAAGTCCTTTCACCGCTTGCCTTGAACCAAGAATATACCTTGGCAATTGATAGCAATCGCCGTCACCGTGTTATGAAAAACCACACTGCGACTCACTTGCTTCACGCTGCCCTTCACAACGTCCTTGGAAACCACGCAACACAAGCAGGCTCTCTTAACGAAGTTGAATTCCTTCGCTTTGACTTTACTCACTTCCAAGCTGTGACTGCTGAAGAATTGCGTGCCATTGAACAGCAAGTCAATGAAAAAATCTGGGAAGCTCTTGAAGTGAAGACAGTTGAAACGGATATTGACACTGCTAAAGAAATGGGAGCTATGGCCCTCTTTGGTGAAAAATACGGTAAGGAAGTCCGTGTTGTCACTATCGGTGACTACTCTATCGAGCTTTGTGGTGGTACCCACGTTGGTAACACTTCTGAAATTGGCCTCTTCAAGATTGTCAAAGAAGAAGGGATTGGATCAGGAACTCGCCGTATCTTGGCAGTGACTGGTAAGGAAGCCTTTGAAGCCTACCGTGAACAAGAAGACGCTCTTAAAGCTGTCGCAGCAACTTTGAAAGCACCTCAACTTAAAGAAGTACCTCACAAGGTAGAAGGACTTCAAGAACAACTTCGTCAATTGCAAAAAGAAAATGCTGAGTTGAAAGAAAAAGCCGCAGCTGCAGCTGCAGGCGACATCTTCAAGGATGTTAAGGAAGTCAACGGTCACCGTTACATTGCTAGCCAAGTTTCTGTATCAGATGCAGGTGCCCTTCGTACTTTTGCAGATAACTGGAAACAAAAAGACTACTCTGATCTTCTTGTCCTAGTTGCCGCTATCGGTGACAAAGTCAATGTCCTTGTAGCAAGCAAGACAAAAGACCTTCATGCAGGAAACCTTGTCAAAGAATTGGCACCAATCGTCGATGGACGTGGTGGTGGTAAACCAGACATGGCCATGGCAGGAGGAAGCAACCAAGCTAAAATCCAAGAATTGTTGGATGCCGTAGCAGGTAAATTGTAATCAAGTAAAGATCTATCCATTTGGGTAGGTCTTTTTGTGAATACAAAAAAGCCAAATCTGATTGGATCTGGCTGGATTATTATGAGTTATTAGATTGTATTGGTTGCCCAGACACTTACAGATCTTGCTGAGACTGGGAATTGTCCATAACCTTCCTCATCGATTGTAACTTGATCTTGGTGGTTTCCAAGTAAATCTACAAAGGTTTGGTTAGCCCATTCTTGGCCGACAAACATTGATTTGCTATTTTCTTGGTCATTTGAGATAAGGACTGCGATTGGGGATTGATTTTCAGCACCTGAACGTACCCAACCGATACAGTTAGGGTCATCAAAGTAGTCATTTTGTTCTCCATAGGCCAAATCTTTTCGGATGGTTAGGATGCGGTCAAGGACTTCTTTGAAATCTTGTTGAGCATATTGCCCTGAAATCCCATAGTAGTCACCGTAAAAGACACATGGAAGCCCATCTTGGCGTAACAGAATGAGGGCATAGGCTGCTGGTTTGAACCATTCTTCAACAGTAGACTCAAGAGCCTGACCTCGTTGTGTATCGTGGTTGTCGACAAAAGTCACAGCCTTGTCAGGCTTGAGTTCAACCAGGCTATCTGTGAAAATGCCACGAAGGTCATAGTTTGAACCTGCTCGACTAGCATCAAAGAGATTCTGGTGGAGACGAACATCGACAAGGTCAAAGCGTTCTTCCGTTTTTTCAAGATAGTCCAGATTGGCTTCCTTGTCTGGATTCCAAAATTCACCGAACACATAGAAATCTTGACCATATTTTTCCTTCATATCGCGGATAAAATTGCGCATGAAGAAAGAGTCAATGTGTTTGACGGCATCCAAGCGGAAACCAGCAATACCAGTCGTTTCCATGAACCAGTCAGCCCAGTCATAGATATTTTGGATGACTTCAGGATGTTTAAAGTCTAAATCGGCATACATGAGGTAGTCGTAGTTTCCGTTTTCGTTATCGACCAATTCCTCGTTAGCCCATCCCTTGTTGTCCCCTTGGATGAGATAAATCCCAGACTTACGGCGTTTGGCATCGTAGTCTGTACCTGTGAAGTGATACCAGTGCCAGTGGAAGTCATTGTAGGTATCTTGGCGACCATCGAAGGTAAAACTAGTCCAGCCATTGATGGTGAAGGGTTCTCCAAGTTCAACTGTACGGTCTACAGGATCAACTTCGATAACCTGAAAGGCTTCCCTGTGATCGGCAGCAGCCTTGTGGTTGAGAACTACATCGGCCATAGGTTGGATTCCCTGTGATTTTAGGGCTTGAATAGCTTGAAGATAGTCTTCTTTAAAACCATACTTGGTGCGGACAGTTCCTTTTTGGTTAAACTCGCCTAGGTCGAATAAGTCATAGACCCCATAGCCTACATCTTTTTCATTGGTCGCCTTAAAAGCTGGTGGCATCCAGACGTGGCTGATTCCCAGATCAGCTAGGTGTTGAGCATCTTCAGCCAGACGCGTCCAGTGCTGACCGTCGTGGGGCAGATACCATTCAAAGTATTGCATGAGTGTTTGATTTTGCATGATGTTTCCTCTTACTTGTCAATCTTGTTCTTTATTCTATCATAAAGTATCTCTTAGGGCAAACGTTTGCGTAAGATAGAAAAAATATATTTTAACTACTTAAAATAAAGTGTTGATTTTTTTGTATCAAAGTGCTAGTATAATGGTATGTAATATAGATAAAGATAGGAGTCATCCCATGATTGAATTTCAAAATGTTAGTAAGTTGTATGGTGATAAAGAGGCTTTGAGCAATCTCAATTTGCAGATTGAAAATGGAGAAATTATGGGCTTGATTGGCCATAATGGTGCTGGAAAATCGACCACTATAAAATCCTTAGTCAGTATCATTTCGCCCAGCAGTGGTCGTATTTTGGTAGACGGTCAGGATTTATCGGAAAATCGCTTAGAGATCAAACGAAAGATTGGCTACGTAGCAGACTCGCCTGATTTATTTTTGCGTTTAACGGCCAATGAATTTTGGGAATTGATTGCTTCATCCTATGATCTAACTAGCTCTGACTTGGAGGCTAGTCTAGCTAGGCTATTGAGTGTTTTTGATTTTGCTGAAAACCGCTATCAGGTTATTGAAACCCTTTCTCACGGAATGCGTCAGAAAGTCTTTGTCATTGGGGCACTCTTGTCTGATCCCGATATTTGGGTCTTGGACGAACCCTTGACTGGTTTGGATCCCCAGGCTGCCTTTGATTTGAAGCAAATGATGAAGGAACATGCACAAAAAGGCAAGACAGTCTTGTTTTCAACTCATGTCCTAGAGGTAGCTGAGCAAGTCTGTGATCGGATTGCCATTTTGAAAAAGGGGCATTTGATTTATTGTGGTAGCGTAGAGGACTTGAGAAAAGACCACCCAGACCAGTCTTTGGAAAGTATCTACCTTAGCCTTGCTGGTAGAAAAGAGGAGGTTTCAGATGCGTCTCAAGGTCATTAAAAAATTAGTTGATATCAATATCCTCTATTCATCTCAAGAAGCTAATCTGGCTAATCTACGAAAGAAGCAGGCTAAGAATCCTGGGAAAAAAGTAAATGTTTCCGCTAGAGTCCTAAGTTCTTACATTTTTTCTAGTCTCTTGATGCTTTTCATGTTTATAAATATAGCCTTTCGTTTTCCTTTTGAGGAAATGCCAAGTTTTTTTAGTAGCATGGTTGCTATTTTACTGGTGCTTGCCTTTTCAACTTCTTTCACTGCCTTTTACAATGTCTTTTATGAGAGTAAGGATTTGGTATCGTATAGGCCTTATGTCTTTAAAGAATCAGAGATTATAATCGCTAAAGGACTGTCTGTCCTCTTGCCAGCTCTAGCTGGAATTGTACCAATCCTAGCTTATTTTCTAGTCCTCTATATTAGGCTAGCTCCTTCTCTTTGGCTGGGCTTGCCTTTGATGCTGCTGTCTTTGGTCTTATTATTTGTCTCTGTTACTTTAGTGATGGTAGTGGCAGTACATTTCTTGGCTCAGACTACGGTCTTCAGAAAGTATCAGTCTATTTTTTCGAATGTGATGATTGGGATAGGAGTTCTCATACCTTTAATATATGTCTTCTTTCTACAGTCGACTTCTGGACGTATTGTTGACAAAGTTAGAGACATTCCATTTCTCCTTTATCCTATTCATCTCTTTTACAAAATAGCAGTGGAGCCTTTTTCGACAGAAGCCATCCTGGGTCTGCTCGCTTGGATAGGACTAACTCTCTTCTTGCTTTACTTGAGCAAAAAGAAGGTTTTTCCTCGTTTTTATGACGTGATTCTGCTTAACAGTGAGGAGAAGGTCAAGAAAGAACGTCGCAGTAAGGAGAGAATTTCAACTACTAAAAAGGGATTTTTCCGTATGGTTTTACGCTACCACCTCACCCTCTTGGGACAGGGGACTGGCGTGATTACAGTGCTTTTTACAAGTGCTTTCCTTCCTTATCTCATGATGATCGGTCTGATTTCCAAAATCCGAGATTCTCAGATAGTTCCAGACATTCATCCTCCATACTGGTTACCCTTGTTTTTTGTAGGAGTGTTTATAGCAGTTGTCAATAACAATATCACCAGCCTGCATTCAATTGCCTTGTCCTTGGAGAGAGAAAATGTTGATTTTCTTAAGAGTTTACCCTTTGACTTTGCTCGTTATGTGAAAGTGAAATTTTGGATTATATTTGCTGTCCAGTCCTTTTTACCAGTTCTGACTTTACTTGGCCTTTCTCTATATCTAGGCTTGCCCATCCTTTCGATGATTTACCTTCTTGTGGCATGGATCCTTGCCAGTGTCATCCTTTCTTGCCACCATTACCTTAAGGACGTGAAAAATCTGTCAACCAATTGGAGTAGCATTACGGACTTGGTGAACCGTTCAAATCGTATAGTAGCAATAGTTTTACTCTTAATTTATAGTGTTATCTTAATGATTTTAGTCATAGCAAGTTTGTTCTTGGTTCGGTCTCTCGCCCCTGTCCTTGCCATCAGCTTGGGAGTAGGAGTTCTTATCCTCTTGCTTGCTCTTGCTATTTTTGGCTATCATTACTACCTGTCACGCATATTGGCAGAAATAGAAAAAAGATGAGCTAGTTGGTCGATTGCTTGATAAATTCAATTCGACAAACGCTTTTATAGTTTGTTAGAATATAGTTGTAAATGATTACGATTGGTAATCAAAAATATAGGGAGGAATGTTTTGAATAAGAAATATAATATAGTTCTATTATTATTGTTTATAGTTTATTTATTTGGATATTTTTCAATTTCAAAAACTTTCATTCCTATAATGTGTGTGATCCAAGTATTTTTGATAGAACATATATTTAAAGTTAGAAATAGAATGATGCAGATAGGTGAAATTTTAATTATTGTTGCTTCTATAATATTATTTATTGATAGTATATTTAGTTTGTAACAAAAGGCTTTTCTATAAAATCAAATTTTCCAGATACCTGCTGAAGCTGATCTATATCCTAATATTTCTTCTACTATCTTCGTCACTAAATTTGACAGACATATATTGCAGGTACAACCTCTCTACCTACAATCTCAAAGTTAATACTCTTCGAAAATCTCTTCAAACCACGTCAGCTTTGCCTTGCCGTAGATATGGT
>NZ_VMLH01000062.1:0-6721 GCF_013276595.1 Streptococcus sp. 10824 | reverse complement strand
TTGATTTCATATTACTATTATATAATGCTTTTTTATTTTAGTTTAGTATTAATCGATTGTTCTACTTTTTGCCTCCAAAACCTTGGAAAAGGCTTTCTTTTGCGATATACTTCACATATAAATACAAGAGAGCTCGTCACACTCGACTCTGTTGAAACATAATCAATCCAGTCCCGTTGTCCCTGTTCTCGGTCAATATCAAGGAGGATAGCTATGAAAGCTGTTGTTGTAAATCCAGAAAGCACTGGTGTTGCTGTTGAAGAAAAAGTACTCCGTCCACTTGAAACTGGGGAAGCACTTGTAGAAATTGAATACTGTGGTGTTTGCCACACTGACCTCCACGTTGCTCATGGTGACTTTGGTCAAGTACCAGGACGTGTTCTTGGCCACGAAGGTATCGGTATCGTTAAAGAGATTGCTCCAGATGTGAAAAGCCTTAAAGTCGGTGACCGCGTCAGCGTTGCTTGGTTCTTTGAAGGATGTGGCACTTGCGAATACTGTACAACTGGTCGCGAAACCCTTTGCCGTACAGTGAAAAATGCTGGCTACTCAGTAGACGGTGGTATGGCTGAACAATGTATCGTAACTGCTGACTATGCTGTCAAAGTTCCTGACGGACTTGATTCAGCCCAAGCTTCTTCTATCACATGTGCTGGAGTAACAACCTATAAAGCTATCAAAGAAGCAAAAGTTGAACCAGGCCAATGGGTTGTTCTTTACGGTGCTGGTGGACTTGGTAACCTCGCTGTTCAATACGCTAAAAAAGTATTCAATGCTCATGTTATCGCAGTCGATATCAACAATGACAAACTTGCCCTTGCAAAAGAAGTAGGCGCTGACATTGTGATTAACGGCCTCGAAGTTGAAGATGTAGCTGGACTCATCAAGGAAAAAACTGATGGTGGAGCTCATTCAGCTGTCGTAACTGCTGTATCTAAAGTTGCCTTCAACCAGGCTGTTGACTCAGTTCGTGCTGGTGGTCACGTCGTCGCTGTCGGCCTTCCTTCTGAAATGATGGAACTAAGTATCGTAAAAACCGTTCTAGATGGAATCCAAGTCATCGGTTCTCTCGTTGGAACTCGTAAAGACTTGGAAGAAGCCTTCCAAGTCGGTGCAGGAGGTTTGGTAGTTCCAGTTGTTCAAAAACGTCCAGTAGAAGATGCTGTTGCCATTTTCGACGAAATGGAAAAAGGTCAAATCCAAGGACGTATGGTACTCGACTTCACCCACTAATCTAATAGAAACCTATTTTAAAAGTTGGAAGCTTCTTTCAACTTTTTTATATTAAATTTTTAAATGTGGATTCAATATTACTCCTCAAAAAACTCAATATATCAACATCCAAAAGTAAAAGTTTTTTTAATTTTTTATGATAAATAGTTGCTTTTTACATGAAAACGGTTTATACTTAAACAGTCTTAAAGTTTTCTTAAATGAAAACTAAAACAAAAAAGGAGGAATGACAATAATGAGTATCGGAATCATTATTGCGAGCCACGGCGAATTTGCTGCGGGTATTCATCAGTCAGGATCTATGATCTTTGGT
This sequence comes from Streptococcus sp. 10824, assembly GCF_013276595.1. NCBI lineage: Bacteria > Bacillati > Bacillota > Bacilli > Lactobacillales > Streptococcaceae > Streptococcus > Streptococcus sp. 10824. The sequence goes on along the minus strand of NZ_VMLH01000062.1, from coordinate 5,175 downwards.
GAACAAGAAAAGGTTCAAGTTGTGACCTTTATGCCAAATGAAGGTCCTGATGATCTATACGCTAAGTTTAATAACGCTGTTGCTGCATTTGACGCAGAAGATGAGGTTCTAGTTTTGGCTGACCTTTGGAGTGGTTCTCCATTTAACCAAGCTAGTCGCGTGATGGGAGAAAATCCTGAGCGTAAGTTTGCCATCATCACAGGACTTAACTTACCGATGTTGATTCAAGCCTACACAGAGCGCCTCATGGACGCTGCTGCAGGTGTAGAAAAAGTCGCTGCGAATATTATCAAAGAAGCCAAAGATGGCATCAAAGCTCTTCCAGAAGAGCTAAACCCAGTTGAAGAAGTTGCAAGCGCTGCAGCTGCTCCAGTTGCCCAAGCTGCTATCCCAGAAGGAACTGTTATCGGAGACGGTAAATTGAAAATCAATCTTGCCCGTCTTGACACACGTCTACTTCACGGTCAGGTTGCAACTGCTTGGACTCCAGATTCAAAAGCAAATCGTATCATCGTTGCTTCAGATAACGTGGCTAAAGACGACCTTCGTAAAGAATTGATTAAACAAGCAGCTCCAGGTAATGTCAAGGCTAACGTGGTTCCAATTCAAAAACTGATTGAGATTTCAAAAGACCCACGTTTTGGAGAAACACATGCCCTTATCTTGTTTGAAACACCTCAAGATGCCCTTCGTGCCATCGAAGGTGGCGTGCCAATCAAAACTCTTAACGTTGGTTCTATGGCTCACTCAACAGGTAAAACATTGGTCAATACCGTTTTGTCTATGGACAAAGAAGATGTTGCTACATTTGAAAAAATGCGTGACTTGGGTGTTGAATTTGATGTCCGTAAAGTACCAAATGATTCTAAAAAAGATTTGTTTGACTTGATTAACAAAGCCAATGTCAAATAAGCCATTATTTATGAAAGGATTTTAAACATGTCTATTATTTCTATGGTTTTAGTAGTCGTTGTAGCCTTCTTTGCAGGTCTTGAAGGCATCCTCGACCAGTTCCAATTTCACCAACCACTTGTAGCCTGTACCCTTATTGGGCTTGTAACAGGTCACTTGGAAGCAGGGATTATCCTCGGTGGATCGCTTCAAATGATTGCCCTTGGTTGGTCAAATATCGGTGCTGCTATCGCTCCTGATGCTGCACTTGCTTCTGTCGCTGCTGCCATTATCATGGTTCTTGGTGGTGACTTTACTAAGACAGGTATCGGTGTTGCTCAAGCGGTTGCTATCCCTCTTGCCGTTGCTGGTCTATTCTTAACTATGATTGTTCGTACAATCTCAGTTGGTTTGGTTCATACTGCAGATGCTGCCGCTAAAAAAGGTGACTTCGGCGCTGTGGAGCGTGCGCATTTCATCGCGCTACTTTTCCAAGGACTTCGTATCGCGCTTCCTGCAGCTCTTCTCCTTATGGTACCAACTGAAACTGTACAAAGTATCCTTAGTGCCATGCCAGACTGGCTCAAAGATGGTATGGCTATCGGTGGTGGTATGGTCGTTGCCGTTGGTTACGCCATGGTTATCAACATGATGGCAACTCGTGAAGTATGGCCATTCTTCGCTCTTGGTTTCGTTCTCGCTGCTGTGTCAGATATTACTCTAATCGGATTCGGTGCTATCGGTGTTGCTATCGCTCTTATCTACCTTCACCTTTCTAAAACTGGTGGAAATGGTGGCGGAGGAGCCGCAACTTCTAACGACCCAATCGGCGATATCCTAGAAGACTACTAAGATAAGAAAGGACTGAAAACATCATGACTGAAAAACTTCAATTAACTAAATCAGATCGTAAAAAAGTTTGGTGGCGTTCAACCTTCTTACAAGGGTCTTGGAACTTTGAACGGATGCAAAACTTGGGCTGGGCTTATACACTCATTCCAGCTATCAAAAAACTCTATACTAAAAAAGAAGATCAAATCGCTGCTCTTGAGCGTCACCTTGAGTTCTTCAACACTCATCCATACGTAGCTGCTCCAATCATGGGGGTTACTCTTGCGCTTGAAGAAGAACGTGCTAACGGTGTGGAAATCGATGACGCTGCTATCCAAGGGGTTAAAATCGGTATGATGGGACCTCTTGCTGGTATCGGTGACCCAGTATTCTGGTTTACAGTACGCCCAATCCTTGGATCTCTCGGTGCTTCACTTGCCCTTACTGGCAATATCTTGGGCCCACTCCTCTTCTTTGTTGCATGGAACTTGATTCGTATGTCATTCTTGTGGTATGTTCAAGAGGTTGGATACAAGGCTGGATCGGAAATCACTAAAGATATGTCTGGCGGTATCCTTCAAGACATCACTAAAGGTGCTTCTATCCTTGGGATGTTCATTCTTGCTGTCCTTGTTCAACGCTGGGTAAATATTAAATTTGCTTTCGATGTTTCCAAAGTTCAACTAGATGAAAAGGCTTATATCCATTGGGATAAATTGCCAGAAGGATCTAAAGGTATCCAAGAAGCATTCGCACAAGTAGGACAAGGATTGTCTCAAACACCTGAAAAAGTTACTACTTTCCAACAAAACTTGGATATGTTGATTCCTGGACTATCAGGACTACTCCTTACTTTACTTTGCATGTACTTGCTTAAGAAAAAAGTATCTCCAATCACTATTATCCTTGCCCTTTTCGCAGTGGGTATTGTGGCACATGTTCTTCACATCATGTAATCAAGCAACTAAAAAGGAACCAGGTTCTAAAATCTGATTCCTTTTTTCTATGCTTTTATACTCAATGAAAATCAAAGAGCAAACTAGGAAGCGAGCCGCAGGCTGTACTTGAGTACGGCAAGGCGAAGCTGACGTGGTTTGAATTTGATTTTCGAAGAGTATTATTCTGCCAAGGCTCCCATTGGATCCCAAGGTGCAAGTACGATTGGTTCCGCTCCATAGGCGGCTTGTTCTTCTGCTGTCAGCAATTCTTTACGAACAACGATTTGGTATGTGTATTCGTCCATCCAAGCGTCTGAGGCAACAAAGTAACCATCTGTACCGACCTTGTCTCCCCATGAGTTTTCAACCTTCCACTTGGTTGATTTACCATTTTCGTCCAAGTCAACACCTGTCAAGACCATGGCGTGGGTCATCAAGCTTTCGCTGTAGTCCAGACGTCCAGCCTTGTCTTGAGTGAGTTTAATGTCCATGCTTGATTCAAAGTCATAAACATCTGTCGCAAGAATTCCAGCTTTACGGTTGCTGAGCTGGCCGACATCAGAACCAAACCAAACAGTCTCACCTGTTTGCATTTGAGCAATCGCCAATTCTTTCAAGCGCTCCATCGGCACGTTGATATAGCGAACTGCACGGCTACCAACCACATTTCCCAACATCTCAACTGTGTAAGATTGGCCGTAAGGCTTGTCAGCGGTTGGAGCGTTGATAACAGAAACATAATCTTCTAGTGGAAGATTGACATATTTCTTGTAAAATTCCTGTGGAGTAATGCTCTTTTCGCTTTGGTAGTTATTATCCTTATCCCGATAAGCAAAGTCAAATTTACGTGGTGGAAGTCCTAAAGACATAGCAAGAAAGTTAAAGATTTCTTGCAAAAGGTCTTCTTTCTTAGCTTGAACAGTCGCTTGGTCTGCGCCAGAAGCAAGCAAGTCACGCAAGATTTGAGCATCTTGACGAAGCAATTTGTTGAGAATGGCATTTAGCTCACGACTGCTACTAGATGAAACTGACTCAGGATAAACTGACTTGGGCACGACACCGTATTTCTCAAAGAGAGAAACGACCATATCCCACTGACCACCGTCTTGTTGAGGTGTTTGAAGTAGGAATTTAACCTTACGGCTCGTCAAATCTTGGTCTGCAGTCGCAATGACTTGCTCCAAGAACCAGTTGGATTTCTCATACTTGTCCCAGAAGAAAGTGTGGGCTTGTGACAACTCAAAGTTTTCCAGTTTATATTGTGAGATGAGCTTGTGGCGGAAGGTGTTGAGGGCTGCAAACATCCAGCAACGACCAGATGCTTTCTGGTTGGTTACCTTGTCCTTAGTCAAATCCAATGAGAAAACAGGTGTGTTGTCTACATGGCTTTGGCGACGTTCTAGGGCTGCAAAAATTCCGTTATGGCTAGCAGCATTTTCAATCGCTTGGTATTTGACATTTGCTTCATAGTTGGCAAATAGTTTATCTGTAAATGATTCTTGAATCGCGTTCATAGATTCCTCCTTTTATTCTACAGTCTATTATAACGCTTTTCACAAAGGAAGCAACTGAAAAACATAAAAGGAGAGAACATTGTCTCTTACCTTTTTCAAATATAAACTAAATTAAGCAATACTAGCAAGGAGAATTTCTAATTCTTCCTTGGTCAAGCGACGCCATTCTCCTCGCTGCAAGTTCTCATCTAAAACTAAAGTTCCCATAGTCAAACGTTGCAAGTCTACTACTTCCTTGCCACAGTAGGCCACCATACGCTTGATCTGATGAAACTTCCCTTCTGCAATGGTCACACGGATTTGACTCTGATTCTTTTCTGCATCTGTGGAAAGAATCTCCAGTTTAGCAGGCTGACAAGTAAAGTCTTTGAGAGGAATACCATCAGCAAATATCTCCACATCTTCCTGGTTCATAATTCCCTTGACTTGTGCCTGATAAGTCTTGTCCACATGACGCTTGGGTGAAAGAAGAGCATGGGCAAGCTTGCCGTCATTGGTCAGGAGCAGGAGTCCATGCGTATCGATATCCAAGCGTCCTACTGGGAAAACTTCCTTGCTCCGAGCAATATCATCCAGCAAATCCAGAACGGTTCTGTGCTTAGGATCCTCAGTCGCTGAGATAACTCCTTTGGGCTTGTTCATCATGTAGTAGACATACTCTTCATACTCCAACACTTGCCCATCAAAGCGAATCTCATCTCTTTCTTCATCAATCTGCAATTTAGCTGATTTTTCTTTTTTACCATTTACCGTCACGCGCCCAGCCTTGAGCAAGTTTTTGACCTCAGTCCGACTTCCCACAGCACAGGCAACTAAAAATTTATCTAATCTCATAGAACTATTATATCATATCAAAAGGAGGCTGTCTCAATGACCAACCTCCTTTTCGTTTCATACTCTTCAAAAATCTCTTCAAACCGCGTCAACGTCGCCTTGCCGTATATATGTTACTGACTTCGTCAGTTCTATCTGCAACCTCAAAACAGTGTTTTGAGCTGACT